>JAUIJG010000192.1 GCA_030431355.1 bacterium | reverse complement strand
ATACCAGTTATGCCTGTTTATTTTATTCCACATTTATTTTGCAATCTAAGATCTCCTCTATAAATAGAGGGTTTTCTATCTCTTTTTGTGACTGATAATGACCAGGGTCACTTAGCGGCGTTTGTTGCCAGGTTGAAATTGGCTTTCAGGTCTTTCCAGCAATCCAGATAGTTTTTCTGGAGCAGGTTTGATTCCATGGCGAAGCGGGTCGGTTTGTAGACCAGGGAGCTTTCAAACATGAAAGCCATGGTGTTTTTGATCTTCACCGGCTTGAGCTCCTGATTTGAGGACTTTTCGAACGTGTCGAAGTCTGGTCCGTGGGCGCTCATGCAATTGTGAAGGCTACCGCCTCCAGGAACGAATCCCTCTTCTTTGGCATCGTAGACTCCTTCAATCAGACCCATGTATTCACTCATGAAGTTGCGATGATAGTAGGGCGGTCTGAAGGTATCTTCCGCCACCATCCAGCGCGGTGGGAAAATAACAAAGTCGAGATTAGACATTCCCGGTATCTCGGATGGTGATGAAAGAACCGTAAAAATAGACGGATCCGGATGATCATTGCTCACGGTATTGATCACATTGAATCTTCTTAGATCGTACTTGTAAGGATGGTAGTTGCCGTGCCATGCCACCACATCCAGGGGGCTGTGGTCCAGGTCGCACTGCCAGAGTTTACCCTGAAATTTTGCTATGAGTTTGAGGGGTTTGTCCGACTGATTGAGATTTTCGTAGGCGGCCACCGGGCACTGGAAATCTCTGGGGTTGGCAAGACCATTGGCGCCTATCGGACCCAGGTAAGGAAGACGCAAATGCGGACCGTAATTTTCGCATACATAACCGCGAGCGGTGCTATCAGGCAGAGAGACTTTGAACTTCATTCCCCGGGGGATTACTGCTATCTCCAGGGGCGCCGCTTCCATTATTCCGCATTCGGTGAAAATTCTAAGGCTTCCTTCCTGGGGCACTATTAAAAGCTCCCCATCGGCATCGTAGAAATACTCATCTTCCATATCTCGGTTGGCGGCGTAGAGATGAACGGCAGAGCCTCTGATACTACCTTCGGTGCCATTTCCGCAGATTGTCACCAGTCCTTCCACGAAGTTTTTGGGTTCGGAGGGAGTCTCCATGGCATTCCAACGGAGCTGATCCGGGGGCGTCGGCAGTTCGTCAAAAGGGCAACTTTTAAAAAGAAGATGGTCAATCTCCTTGAAAGCTGAATGGACAACTGAGGGCTTGATTCTGTAAAACCAGGTTCTTAAATTCTCATGTCTGAAGGATAGAAATGAGGTACCGCTCAGTTGTTCTGCGTAGAGACCGAGGGGAGCCTTCTGGGGTGAGTTCTGGCCGATAGGCAGGGCACCTTTTTCTGCCTCTGATTCGAAATGATTCCCTATTCCTGTTAGATACTCTAGTTTTGCCATAGTTTTCACCCTGGTTATTCTCAAGCTATTAAATACTGTATGAACAGCTCAATTTTGATTACATAAGGATAACAACTTGCTCAGCTTTTATGCCCGGAGCTAAAAGTTACCGTAATATTCTTGCGAGGACCGGTGCTTCCTGGGAAAAGCTCGCTGCCTTCAATCGAGTTTGCCGGCCCGGGATTATTGCGGTTTTAAAGAAGTGCTTTGTTCGCGCTTCGATTTTTTTAGAAGGTGGCTACTAAATTGAACAAGACTCAAAGACTGGTTTTTCTTCTGGGTATTCTCATAATCTGTTTTATGGGTTCCTGTCCTCCCTGGAAAGAGGCCGGCCCCAAAGGGCTGCCAAGGGATTATGCGCCTATCTATGCTCCCCCTGCTCTAACTGGTCCTGACAAGGATAAAGGTCTGGAGATAGATTTTGCCAGGCTGCTTCTTCAAATAGGCGTTGCGGCAGTCCTGACCGGCGGTTTGATAACCGCTTCATCCACCCAGGTCAGAGAAGAAGAAAAGCAGGCCGGGGCTAGACAACCTGAATCTATATCGGCTCATAAGCCGGAAGTGTTGAAGACTGTTCCCAGGGAAGAAGAACATGCCATTGACGCCGCCGTCCATGACTCCGATGAGGCGGAGGAAGCGGGAAGTTTTGTTCGTTTCAATCTACCGGAAGGGACCGTATACGGGGAATTTCTGGTCGAAGCCGATGACGACCCGGATTCCTGGGAATGGTACGCCGACGCTGTCGGTACCGTGAAACTTCCGGCTGATCGCCCCGTACAGTTGGAGATAGTCAAGAAGAATGATGTGGATTTGACCTTTTTGACCCTGCTCTTTGAAGACACGCTCCACTCAATGGATTTAACCAACTGCAAGTTGAAAGATTGGGACCTTTCCCACCTGTCGAAACTGAAAGGACTGAAGGAGCTTGACCTTACAGGTTCTACCATCTCAAACCAGGCCATCGACCATGTAGGAAAGCTTTCGAAGCTTGAAAAATTGTGGCTGGATGGAACCGGGGTAGATGATCAGGCGGTGGACACCCTTGGCCGAATGGCGCGCTTGAAGAAGTTATCTCTTCGCAAGACGGATGTTTCTCAGTCCGGGGTAGAGAAGCTCAAAGAGAAGTTGAAAGACTGCGTGGTCGAGGTCTGAGGTTCTTAAGTCCTAGCTGTCCACAAGTTCGCTGGCTCTTTTGGCCGCTTTCACCACAGCTTTGATTAGAGTAACCCGTAGTTTGCCTTCCTCCAACTCCATCAATCCGTCTATGGTGCAGCCGGCCGGCGTGGTAACCATATCCTTCAGTAGAGCCGGATGAGCTTTTGATTCCAGAACCATCCGAGCAGCTCCGTACATGGTTTGGGCCGCCAATAATGTGGATGTGTCCCTGGGAATTCCAAGTTTTACACCGGCTTCCGCCAGGGATTCTATGACCACATAAAGATAGGCCGGTCCGCTTGCAGAGAGAGCCGTTACTCCATCCATCAAGGATTCATCCAGAAATACCGCCTCGCCCACACATCTGAAAATCTCCTCTGCTTGACCCAGATGTTTTTTGTCCGCATAGGTCCCACCGCAGAGCGCAGTCATTCCGGCGTTCATGACCGAAGGAGTGTTTGGCATGGCTCTTACAATCGGATTTTTGCCCCCCAGATGATTTTGAATGTATGAGGTCGAGATCGAGGCGGCCACCGAAATAATTAACTGGTCCGGTTTCAGTATCGGTTTGATCTCCTCCAGTATCAGCTGCATTTTCTGCGGCTTTATAGAGAGGATGATGATGTCGGCACCATCTATGGCGTCTTTATTGTTTGTGGAAGTTTCGACACCCAGTTTGTCTTTCACTCGGTCCACGGAGGATTCTCTACCCACGGTGGCGCGCATATCTTTGCACTCTATGCTGCTTTGCTTAAGTAGCCCTTCAAGAAGTGCTTCGCCAAGCTTGCCTGCACCAATCAGAGTGAGAACCTTGTTCTTTAACATTCCATGCTCCCTTCTTTCTCGACTGTTAAGATGTCAATGTAGCCTACCAGAGTATCATCCCCGGATTGTAATTTCACTACCAGTAAGAAGAAATGTTTGGTTAGTGAATTATCGTCTCTTTCAGGGGCTTTGATTTACCGTTAAACTGTAATATCTTTGTCCTGTGACCTTTCTTTTGTACCCGGGACTTTTCTACCAGATTTCCATTATCAAATGTTATTGACCATTTTTCAGAAGATTTTTCGCCGGGAGGCGAACCCTGAGTCAGTCAAGAAGATTAATTCTGTTCTTGGCAAAGTCAATCTACGAACAGTTAGCTACATGGGAGGTCTGGTTTTCCTGAGTTTGCTTGCCTTTGGAATTTCGGTGGATGGATTTTTCGTCGCTGATGATTTCTGGCAAGTTAATTTCGCAAATAAAGTGTTCGAGGGCAGAACAGATCTTATCTGGAAAAACTTCACCTCCAACTACTTGCAAATTCCCAGCCTGGATTTCTATCGACCCTTACTAGGATTCACATTCCTGTTCGACTACGCGGTCTATAAAACCTGGTCGCCGGGCTATCATGCCACCAATCTTCTCTTCTATATCTCCAGCGTGATCATGCTCTTTATCCTGCTCCGGAGAATGACTCGCAGTTGGCCGGAGAACAATTCTCAGTCAGTATCTTATCTAGGGGCCGCATTATTTGCGGTATCACCCCTTCATTGCGAAGATGTCTGCTGGATTTCAGGGAGAGCTGATATTCTCTGCGCTCCTATCTATCTATTTTCAATGTGGTGCGTGGTAAAGAATCACCAGGATGGTGGCAGGCGCTTTTATATTATGGCTCTTGTTTCATACGTTTTAGCTCTAATGAGCAAGGAGATTGGAGTCGGTCTTCCCCTGGTTATTGCCGCTTACTACTTTCTCTGGCCTGTGGAAGAGAGCTATGCGGAGTTGGTGGATATGCCGAAGTATGGTTCTACCAGGTTTCAGAAGGAGCGTATTAATCGGCATAAAGCTCATCTTGAGATGGTTCTAAAAGATAGGCGCAAAAGAAAGAAGAAAAAAGACGAGAAGAAGAAGGAGGAGGAAGAGGCATTAAGGCTTGAGGAAGAAGGGGATGCTGAAGTCGATGGTGAAGATGAGGATGTCATAACTGTAGGCGATCGATTCAAATTTGCCCTGCTTCGTTCCTGGCCATTTTTTGTTCTTGCTGTCCTCTATCTCTGTGTTCGTTATCTTGCCCTGGGTACTTTCATCGGCGGTTACACAGGCATGATAGGAGGATCGCTCTCCCAGCACTTGATTTTGCGCTGGTTTGATCTGAGTTACTTATATCGAATCTTAATTCCTGTGCCCGACATCGTCGCAAGCCAATCTTCCACTCCTGTATGGACGGTGGGTATATGTCTTATCTGCGCATCGGTGGTGGTGGCGATTCGTCTGTTCGCCAGGAGCGACCCGCGCAAATGGCTCCTCTTTCTTTTTGTCTGGATGGTCTCCACTACCCTGCCCCTGGTGAAGCTCTGGGGGTTAGGAAAGGAGCTTGAGACCAGTCGCCTTCTATTTTTCTTTACCATGGCCTATTCGGCTCTCTGGCCTGTTCTCATGTTTCATCCCGGTCGAAAGCAAGACGCATTCAAACTTCCTAAGATTGCAGACCGCTCCCTCGGAATTTTAAGCGCCATTATTTTGTCCACCGTTGTTGTCGCCTATGCCTGGATAGCCTTTTCAACCAGTATATTCTGGGTACTTGGCGGTAACGAATTGCGCAGTGTCTGGAGGCAGACCGTGTCCATTGCCGAGTCCCTGGGACCAGGCGAGAGGATAATGGTCCTTGGCGTACCGAAGGACTTACATGGCGCCCACGTTTCTTTTAACGGGTCAACTTTCCATACCCTTTTGAGACCCCCCTTCGTTAAGGAGAATCTCTCGGATCGAGTAATCACTTTTGAACCGTATATAGTGGGACCGGCTGAAGTTTTTAACGCCACCAGATTCAAAATCTATCTTGGCTCGAAAAAGGTCAAAGGCACCTATGTCTGGAAACGTGAATCCGGGAAGTTGGAAGCTGTTGAGTTCAAGGGTAATTTCATCGGCACCCCGTCTTTGCAATTACCCCTGGAAAAGGATGGAGAGACTGCTTCCTGGAAATTGGTAGGCAAAGCCAAAGGTACTTATAAAGAAGTCGATGGAAAGCGGATGCTATCGGTGGAAGATATCAAAGATGGAGACGCTCTCAAGCTAACAGGTCTGGATCTCTCTCCTTTCAGTTTCGACTTTCTTGAGCTGGATTTGCGTGTTAGGCAGAAAAAGGGAGACTTGAGAGCCCTGCTTCCGACGGCAGTTTCCTGGAATCACCAGTCGGTGGATCAGAACAGGGAAGATTGGGTCGTGATCGCTTTGAAGCCGGATAAGCTGGAGAAGTTTCAAACGGTGAGGTTGCGATTGTCTCATTACTGGAGATGGTTCACTTCGTCGGCTATCAACTCTTTTGTCGTGAGACTGCCGGAGGGCGTATCCGTCGATTTCAAAGACATCCGGTTGGTCAAGGGTAAGGATAAGATCCCCCTCACCTACCTGGCAAATCACAGGCTATTGAACAATGGTGAGTTTCTTGTGGAAAGGCGAGATCGCCCCATCGAAGTAGTCTTTGATGCCACGATGATCCCTGGTGCCTCAAGCATAGAAGCTCAGCTTACGAAGCCGAATTATTTCTTCGATTCGTACATGATGAGCAGAAGGGAGTCTGCGGTGGGTCAGTCGATTAACTTTGATTCCGCCCGGGGGCTCCTGGTCCTCAAGCCTGAGTTATTTCCTGAAGCAGCCTACTATCAGATAAGGGTGCGGGCAAGAAATAGTGCCGGTGAGCTCATCGGTGTCTGGTCTGATCCGCTCACATTTATCGTTCGGGGAGACAAGCTCAGCACTTACGTGGAATGATTGGAGAAGTTGGTCAAGTTATGGACGGTACATTACCTCTAACCTGGATTTTGGTCTTGCATTGGCGGGGCATAGACCATACTCGCGCCTGTCTAGGTTCTCTCAAAACGCTCACCTATGGAAACTATAAAGTCTTGCTGGTTGACAACGGCTCGGATAATTTAGACGGTGAGACGCTCAAAGAAGAGTTTCCTGAAATCTTTCTTTTGAGGCTTGAATCTAATCGAGGTTTTTCGGGAGGGTGTAACGCAGGTATTGAATATTGCCTTGATAACGAAGCTGAGTTCATATGGCTTTTGAACAATGATGCTACCGTGGATAAGGATACTTTAGGCGCTCTTGTAGAGGCTGCCGTAAATGATACTGCTGCCGGTGCGGTGAGTGCTTGTATCGTTGAGCGTAACCCTCAGACCGGGGAAGTCTTGAGCCGTGTGGGCCGGGGAGTGCTTGACCTGGTAAACGCGAAGGCACATCTCAAAGCCCCTCTGCATGACGATATTACCAAGTGCGATTGGATATCCGGTTCCAACATGCTACTGAAGGCGGATGCGCTCAAACAATCCGGCCTTCTAGATGATGACTACTTTCTCTATTTTGAGGATGTCGAGATCTGTGTTCGTCTCAAGCAGAATGGCTGGCATTGTCTACTGGTGCCGGGAGCCAGTATCGAACATGCCGATGGAGCCTCGACAGCCGGTGAGTTCATAAGCTGGCGTTACTACTATTACGCTCGTAATCGACTTTTCTTCTTCTCCAGGTATCCGGGATTATTCACGAGAAATTATTGTCTTCTTCGCATCTACTTGCATCTCTTCCGGCACTCCATCACTCTTCCTTTTCGTGACGAAAATGCGCGCAAGAAGCTTGATTCGGAGAAAAAAGCACTTCATGACTTCTTGAAGGGAGTCAAGGGGAAGGTCGACTTCAATTAATGAAGGAGAAGAGATAATTGGTTAGAATGTCTTTCTCCTTTGTATTGGATTCTCTCGTGTTTTTGAAGGTCCCCAATTATCTGTTGCATCTCCGTAGTGTCGCATTCAGTGTCACCTCTCGAGCTCTTGCTGCTCTTGCGGTTATGGTGCTTTTATCGCTCGTCAGTGTGGTTGCTGTTGTTCCAGTCGGAGCGGAGAGCAGCTCCACATGGGAGGTTCTGGAGAGAAAAGCGGAGCAAGCTTTTGTTGATGGAGATCTGGAGCTTTCAAGGAAGTTCTGGATGGAGGCCTTGAAAGAAGCAGAAGAAGGCGGCAAGTCAGACCTCCTAAATGTGGCAACCACATTGAATCAACTAAACCATCTTTTCGTCGCCACGGAAGAGTACTCAAAGTCATACGGGTATCTCAAGCGCGCGCTCTCCATTCGCCGTGAGCATCTGGGTGAGTATCATCTACTCACGGCTGAGACCATGGGAAATCTTGCTCTGGTCAGTCATAAACTGGGTCATGATCACGAGGCCGAGGAGCTTTACAAAGAGTCTTTGAAAATCAAAGACAAGCTGTTCGGAGAAGGGTCGCCGGAATCTGTGGTGACCATGCACAACCTGGCTAATCTATACAGCTTGCATCGTCACTACTCAAAAGCAAAGGCGCTTTACGAGAAGGTACTCAAGCTGGATCGAGCCAAGTATGGTCCCGGACATGTGGAAGTTGTGCGAGACTTGATCAGTCTCGGTGTGAATGCTTATCGATGCAAGAAGTTCGAAGAAGCTCTCAAATACTTTGAAGAAGCAGAGAAGCTGGCCGGTGCCCAAAAAACTCTCTATGACAAAGAACTGGTTCCTGTCTACCATTATCTGGCGCTAAGCTATGGGTCTCTCAAGAGGCACGATCCTGCTATTCGCTATCACAAATTGGCTCGCAAACAGGGAGAAGATGTTCATGGAAAGCACCACCCTGCCAACACATTTGCCATAATCAACCTGGCTCAGATAACTGATGAAATGGGGGATTCTAAGGAGGCAGAGAAGATCTATCTCAGCGCCCTTAAACATGAGCAAGCCAGGGAGCCGCATGATCCTTACCTGTTGACAGAGACAAATCTGGAGCTGGCTCAGTACTATCATCGTCATGACCTCGATGATCAAGCGGAGCAGTTCTATCGGAATGCTCTCAAGAACTATGACACTTTGCCGGAACATAAGAAAAGGCAGCTCTATGAGCTGCCGGTGGCTTATGCTGAACTGTTGGAGAAGATCGGCAAAAAAGAAGAAGCGCGGGAGATTTCCAGCAAATATCTGCATCTTCATTCCCCGCACAAAGACGGACATTTTCGCATGTAGGGCGTAGCTTTGACTGGATTGTCGCCAGGGTTGGCAGGATAGGGTTTTTAAGGAGGAAAGAGAACTGGCCGGATTGGTACTACAGGGTGAAGTGAAGGATAATCACGCAAGGCCCATACCTAAATACGAAGACGCTGTTTACGGTCGGTCTGATAGTACTTACTTGAAAGCGGATACTTCCACCGGACGCCACTATGTGGATCTTAATTCTGCCATGGACAATTATCGCGGCGCCTGGCTCTACGGTAATGAGCATGTTGTTACCAATGTGGGAAGACTTAGGGCTGAATGGGAGCAGTTTTGTCCTGTCCCAGCTGATATCAGGGATGGTATCTTAATCAGAGGCAACGTTCTTTATCGGCACCGGGACGGAAGTTGGGCCAAATCCGGAGATCAATTCGAAGGAGTGCTTAGGACTGTTCATGGTGCCCATGGTGGCAGATTTTTTGTCGGCAGGACCCAGCATACATTTCACGGTCGCCAGTTCAAAGGGGGCTCTATCAAAGTAGTAGCGCAGCTCAACTTGAAATTGTCCCAGAGGGCGCCGAGTAATCCGCTCTTCAAAGTGCCGCGCACAGCTTCGAACGCAAATCAAAACCAGGAGCCGGCAAGATATCAGCGTAACACCTATTCTTCTCCCACCCTCTCCTATCCCTCCTACGCCAGCACACAGGATTCTTCCGAGTCTGGATTTTAGAATTAGCAAGTTATGTAAACCAGCGCAAGAGAATTCTCTTGCTAAAAAGTCCAATATCCGTATGATGAAATATCCGGTTTGCAACAACAGGTAATGTTCTAATTCATATTATGTATCGAAGCGCAAGCAAAAGAACTATTTTCAACAATGAACCACGCAGTAGAGCTAAAAGAGCTGAGAAAGACTTTTGTCGTTAAAAGCGGCAAAGGGTTTAAGCGTGAAAAAAAGGAAATAGTAGCGGTCGATTCGATATCTTTGAATGTGGAAGAAGGACAGTCTGTCGCCTTTGTCGGTCCTAATGGAGCCGGTAAGTCTACTACAATAAAGATGTTGACGGGAATCCTTTCGCCCACATCCGGTT
>JAUIJG010000191.1 GCA_030431355.1 bacterium | reverse complement strand
CATCGCCTCCAGTCCACTGGAGGCGATGGCCCTGGGCAATTTGGCAGCAGGTATCGTAGTCAAAAAATCGGGAACTGCCGTGACGAGCCAAAAAGAGATGCTCGACACGCTGGAGAACCTGGAAATTTAAGCGGACTTCTTATAAGTATCGATCATTCCGGCATAGACAACATCATGCTTGCCCGGTGTGGGTAGAGAATTGATCAACTCTTCTTGCATATCTTCAGGCAACCTGGAGAGAACGTTGGAGAAATGCTTCACCATATTGGCCGCAGTCTCCATAACTGTCTTTTCATTCTTATCCAGAAGGTCGGTTACCGACATTCTGTCCATCGGACCGGAACCTTCCAGATCCATCAGAAATGCGTCACCAACATTTTGGTTGTAGAAATTCTCGGTAGCTTCCGGATTGTATGCTTCAAAACTCATTTTTGGTTCTCCTTAGCTTTTCAAAAGCCTTCGCCTCAGTGATATGTAGTTCTATATGGATTCGGCAAAAGTTCGACATCGCCTCTACGTAGTTTCCGCAATGAAATTTAGGTCTAAGTGGGAAAACCACGTTCGCAAGGTGTTTCAGGACTTACTAATATATATTCGTTGGTTGAGTTGGCAGGAAAATACAATGGTTTCCATAATTACAAAAGAATCGGCCATGAAAGATCTCATGGACATGGTTTCGGAACACAAAGCCGGAAGGCTTCAGATGAGCAAACTGGAGAGCGATCTATTGATTGAGACGCTGAAAGAGAAAGCCTGGCAGGAATTAGACTTCGGACAGGAACTGGTTCAGGGTCCGATCAAGCTGGTCAAAAGGGTTACAGGTAACGTTTCTATATTCTTCGGTAAGATATAGGCTATAGGGAAGCTTCAATCTTTTCAATATGAATATGTCCGCCATTGAGTATGATCTGAGAAATCAATTCTCACTCTAGAAAAGGCGGCGAATACTACCGATGAAGAAATTGAACCCTCTGGATCTAACCGTTCTGGCGATTCTAATCACAGCCCTTGCCGGTTTCGGTCTGGCAAGAGCAGGCTATGCCGGTGTCGATCAGATAATCGAAGGAACCCATAAAGTAGATATAGACGTATATCTAATAGGTGTAAAAACGCTGGATCCTGACATATTCAAGGTCGGTGACAAATCCGCTATCACCATTCGGAATCGTCCCGTGCAACCGCCTATGTCCATCGTGAAAGTGAACCACTGGCCCCACAAAGCATCTTTTCTAAAACCTGACGCTTCAGGCGTTGTCTCCTTTCCCGATCCGGCTGTTCCCCATGCCCATGACTATATAGTCACGGTTCGGGATGAAGCCGATGCGACCAGAGACGGATTTGTAATCCGGGGCAACAAGGTAAAAATAGGCAACCTGGTCGAGTTGGAAGGATTTAAATACAGAGTCCAGGGCGTAGTAGCGGATATCAAAGCCAGTCGCTGAGCAATAAAAAATGCAAGAGAGCAAATCCCCTACCTTTATATATAGGATTGCTTCTTTTTTCTCTCTCTACCAGTTAAATTCCTGGTGGAGTAAGGCGAAAGACAACTCTTTGTTGGCGACGCCATTGAATATGGCAACGGGAGCGATACGGAGATTCTTTCAATCCGAAAAGATCAAGGATTTATCGACAAGGGCTGGAAGCGGCTTTCAAGGTCTGAGCCAAATTACAGCCATGGGATTGATACTCTGTCTTGGATTGCCTCAGTTTGCCAATGACAAGATCGGTCTGGCATTAATTAGCCTGGTGGCGCTCTCTCTCTGGGTAGCCGGTTGGCTCACCGGAGGCTCCCAGAGACGAAATCCCGACATTTTGGATTTTCTGGTTTTGCTCTATTTAGGTATCAACCTGGTCTCGGCCTGCGCATCCCACTATCTCATTCCAAGCCTGAAAGGACTTTCGAAAGTTTTGGTTTTTGTGGCCAGCTATTTTCTCTTTACCTCTTTGTGCGCCGGCTCGAAAAAAAGAACCCTCTTTCTTCTGGGCTCCCTTGCCCTGGTTGGATTGAGCCTTTCATTACACGGACTCTACCAATACAAAACAGGGGTAGCGCCCCTTGCCACCTGGGAAGACCCCACTGTGGAGACCCGGGGAACGCGAATTTACTCCACCCTGGGAAATCCTAATCTATTAGCAGGCTTCTTGATTCCGATTGCTCCCGTTATTCTGGGCATGGCTTCATCCTATTTAGTTGCCAGAAAATGGATACTTTCCCTAGTCCTATATATAGGATTCGCCGTGGTATGCCTGGCCACCATCCTTACCGGCAGCAGAGGAGGATATATTGCAGTCTTTGCCTCCCTGGCAATGTTTGCTCTTCCTGCCATTCTCTATGTCTGGAAGCACAAGAAGAAAGCACGCCCCTGGGTGCTTGCCTCGGTGATACTTGGTCTGTTGGGCGGCGCCTTCGTCCTGACCCAGATTCCAGCTTTTAGCACCCGGCTCGAGTCTATTTTTGCTGGAAGAGAGCATTCTTCCAATTCATATAGATTGAATGTCTGGAGTTCATCCCTCGACATGCTCAAGGATAACTGGTGGTTCGGTATAGGCGTAGGGAACGAAACTTTTCGCCTGGCATACGGGCTCTATATGATAAGCGGCTATGATGCCCTGGGCACTTATTGTGTCCCCCTGGAGGTGGCTGTTGAGTGCGGCATATTCGGCTTGCTAATATTTTGCGCCCTGGTAATCGCAGTACTGAGTAGAGCCCATATTAGATTCTGGGAGACAAAAACAGGCCACTACCGGTGGATAATCCTGGGAATTGCTGCTGCAATTTTTGGACTGATGACCCATGGATTTGTGGATACTGTTTTCTATCGCCCCCAGGTGCATTTTATTTTCTGGTTGTTGGTGGCCACTCTGGCAGTTTGCTGGGAAAATGAAGAATCTTCCAAAGGCACTACCTAGGCGACATACAAGATAAAACGCTGCTAATATTAACGGCGCTTAATTAAGTGGCGCTCATAATTAATCATTGGATCTCACCCTTTTTAGTCCGAACAGAGACATTAAATGTGAGCCAAAACCCAATATAATATTGGGTTTTGGGTATAAGAAAGTATGGGCTTCAGATTCCCCAGGGATTCTTGACAGCCCAGACAGATTAAACGATAATAATTAATATCTGTTTAATGTGCGTATCTTAGTATCTCTCAATTTTTCATCGGACAACGATATTCTTGTTACGCATAGGCTGGATACACGACGGAGGAAACAGCCACATGAAACTCAACCGAAGGAGAGGGGCCACTTTAGGATTGGTTGCGGTCTGCGTGTTCGTAGTCATCATCCTAGCTGTTGGTTTCTTCATCCTAGCCAAGATCATTGGCGGTGAGCGTGAGGTAGCTAACGCTACTGACGCTGGCGTACTAATAGTCGCCAGAAACGCTCTATCGCCCACAATCGTTGGCGTAGACTTTAGCTCAGTGGGAGCTAGTGCTTCTGACTTCATCGGACTCGACGAAGCGGTCAGCGGCCTTGGTACCACCGGTGGTAGAGCAAGCATGCAGAACCTTAATAGAATAATCGCTCAATCAATTCTTGTTGCATTGAACGCTGATCATATTAATACTGCAGAAGCTGCAACTCACGCAAAATCTCTTGCGGCTACCGCTAAGCAGGTATCAACCCAGCTGAGGGACAAGCTACACAACACCAACACGCTTAACACCCACTTCACCGATGTTGCTCAAGTGAACAACACCAAGATGTGGCACGGTAACAAGGTCAACCTGGTAGGCAACATTGCATCTGCCTTCATGAGACAGGGTTACTCAACAAACGTATATTTCCACGCGAATACCAGCCTCCCTGTGAGCCCGCCCAGTAATCTGACAAACCAGAACACTGGCGCAGTAACCAGTGATGATGGCAATTCTCCATATATGGCCGGTTATGTTAACTGGACTATACCTTGTGGAAACAGCGACAACATCACCATAGCCGGTGTACCTATCTTCCCGAAAACCCAGCCCCACATCGTTGATGTAGGCGAGTTCGACGGAGCCACCACCGACCCAGTCGCTGAGGGCTACTTGCCCCCCAACGCTTTCAAAGCAACATCAGAAGCCACCGAAGGTTCTTCCGGACACCTTGGCGGATCCCTTGCTTGCGCTATCGTCGGCGTCCTCGACAAAGACTTCGCAGCATCGATTCCTAGAGGTTACGTGAGAATCAACAACGGTCAAGATGCTAACGCTCAGAACACACCCATCGCCGACCCCGTTGTTAGCGGTACTAACGATATCTTCAACAACGAACTGTGGCCTCCTTCCCAGGTGTTCACAGCCGGCAACGGCACCAGCAACATGTTCTCCACGAACAACGGTGCGTTTGTAGACTGGGCTAACTATAACGCAGACACCACCGGCACGGTCCCCAGACCTAGCCTGGAAGGCATCTTCGTTATCACCATGGGCACCAGCGGCTTCAGACCAGCCACCCTGGACGATCTAGCGGATAATACAAATCATCCTACAGATTCAACAACCCCAGGCGTGACTGCATCCGGCAGCCCCTGTGACGCCCTCAACGGATGGGGCAACAACAACTGCTTCTTCGACAATGGTATCGACGGATCCAACTCCGACGAGTCCATGATCGCTGGAAGACTGCCCTTTGCAGCAGCAGGCGCCTACGAACGTGACCAGAACCTCCCCACCGGAAGTACTGCCACATCTCCCGACGGCTTCACCAACATAGAATATATGAAGGCCAGCCTGCTTGCCCAACGTGCTAGAGGTGCTAAATGCGCCCAGGTAGACCCACCCCCGCTGGCATCAGGCATGAAGAAATTCAATGTCAACGGATGCTACAACACAACCTCAGGCAACCCGGACCCGTCTTTCGGAAACATAGATACTCCGAGAGCATATCTGGACCAGATCTCCGATGGTGGAGCCAACGCCTGTGCTAACAACATAGTTGGATTCATCGCCGACAGAATGACCCAGGTAGACCCCAGTATCACCAGAGCGAATGTGGAAGCTGCGTTGAACGATGCCAGCATGCCTTTAGCTATGGGTCAGACACTGGTACTGTACTCTCCTGGTCCTGGAAGTGTGACCATGCAGCCAATACCTGCCGGCACATACTTCAGACCTGCTCCAGCTAACCTGACCGACAACGATGGTCGTACATCAACTCAAGTTGTTCCTTGTGAGAACACCTACAGAATCGACACCACGGTTATCAATGCGACCAAGGGTAGAGGATCCGGTGGTGACGTCTGCTCGATAGGTGACGCGAGCTATCACGAAGCTCCCTTCACACGCAACACGCGTATCGAGGCAGTTGACCGCGCCGTTTGGACACCAGCTTCCGGTTTCAACAACCTGCTCGGTGATCTGAAATTCGAAAACACAGCAGTGAATGGAGGTAGATTCTGTAAACCTAACTAATTCACTTAGCTGAATGAATAGAGTAAAAAGTCCATTCTTCCGACGAAAAACCTTTCAAACAGGGTATGATTCAGGAAGAGTGGACTTTTCTCTTGCTCTTGTTTGTTGTATTAGAAGAGAGATTTGAAGAGAAAGTTCTGGATGGTACAGAGGGAGAAAGATGTTTAGAAGCATAATCGCAGTTGTTTTGGTGCTGACTATGTCCTCATGGACGGCGGCAAATGCTCAGTGGGGATTCAAGCAGAATCAAGGCAATAATAACCAGAACAAAAACAATGATCCGAAATTTCAGGCCAATCATCTAGACAGACCGATCGCTCTTCCCGGCCTACCCCAGTACACCGGAAAGCAGTATTTTATTATGGGTCTTGCTTATCCAAATGCCAAAGACGGACCAGGCTACATCCAGACGTTCAATGTGGAGCATACCCAGGACCAGGTTAAACAATGGTGGTCAAATGCTCTAAGAATGAGCAATTGGAAAATCACTCAGTCCGATGGGGAATTGATTAGAGCCCAGGATAAAGACGGCAGTGTCTGCAGCATTACCATGAGCGATGTGGCTAACACAACAAAAGAGAAATCAAAGAACTGCCATAGCAGCTATTCGATATACTTCCACCAGGTGAAGAAGCGCTGACCTCTTTTCCCATGAGGTTTTCGTCCAGGTTCTCCTGCTCTGCCATAGTTTTATTACTATTGCTTATTTCCGTCCAGGGCTGCTTGAGTAGAGCCCTTGTCAATGAAAATGAGCTGCTTCTCGGTGAGCATTCGCTTTGCCAGGAAGAGTTTCTTGAAATTCCGATTCAGGCGATGGTCGAACTGGACGGACAGACAAAAGAAGAGATTCTCTCTCTGAGAAGGGCTATTGTGGAGAGGTATTCCCCTCTCCTGCTGAAGGACAGCTACAAGCCATCCGAAGTGATTTTCGGTGAAATCGTATCCGGAAAGCCCTGGTGGGGAATAGCAGGATGCTCTGTTTACGGCTCGGGAGACAAATCCATACTGGGACCTTCGGAGGAGAGTCGCTATCTGCTCAATCCCTATTTGCTGGTCGGTGTCTCCTCCTGGTCCAATGAAATATGGGACCAAGAGAAACTGAGTCAGACCGAGTGGTCCAAACCGGACTTTCCCTTTTGCTGGTCGCCATCTAGCCTGAAGATCTTTCCAGCAAAATGTTCTGTCGAGACAACCTATGAAGTGACCGCCTTCAATAAGGCACTGGCTAATCTAGAACCCTTTATATCAGATCGTTCACCGGTGAATAAGTTTGATCTGGTGGCATACAACGCTCGCGATTTCGGCTTTAACTTTCTCCATGTGCCGGAAGAGAATTGCATAAATATAGAGAACGCCGCCAAGATAAAGAAACCTGTGCAAATTTTGCAGTTTATTCATTGTGGAGGCAGCGCCGGTTATCCAGGCGGCTCGAACAATATGAGTCCACTACAAAAAGAGATTCATGAATTCACGGTCACCGAACTCCCGGCAATGATGGAGGTCAGACTCTGGCGCAAAGAGCCGGGCACTATCGAAAGCGCTCCAGACTTGAAAGTCTATATCGAATTTCGCTAAAAGTTTGCCGATACTGCATATGGTGATAGACGTTTTCAGTCGTTGTCAGGGTGCGATAATATTACAACCCCGTGACAATCAAGAAATAGTCGAGCCTGACTTCTAATTTGCCAGGGGAGAAAAAGCTTATCCTGTCATCGTTTCCAGTCATACAGTCTATTCCGCATATCAAATACAGGAAAAACCCTATAGGCAGCTATTTCCAATTGTCGATACTCTGGTAATTACCTGGAGCCGATTGAAATGGATAAGCCCGAGAAAGATTAACCCCCAGCGATATCGGTTACAGGATAGTGACACTGCATCCAGCAGAGTGCATCGGGAAATAGAACTCACCAAAAGAGTTCTATTTCTCTATTTTTAGGGTCTATTTTTCTAAAAATGCCACTGCTCTTGCCGGAGCAGCGCTTGCACCGACTATGTTTATCGGAAAGAAAGCCGTTTTAAATCCGCTGGCAGGTAACTTATCCAGGTTGACAAGCTGCTGCACCACATAAAACTCTTTATCCCTGTGGGCAAAATGCGCATCCCAAATTTTTGAACAATCCCCGGTAGCTTTGAATTCCATCAACATGACCATGAATGGTCTATCCCAGCCCAGAGCATCCGTTCCACCCACAAGCGCACCTTGATCAGCCAGCCAGGTTGCGGACTCTTTGACCAGTCCTGGATAATTGTACTTAACAGGATCGTTAATGGCATATTTGTCATGGTCTGTACGAATTAAGACTGCGTCTCTTTCCCGAATCTCATATTCAATCGCGTCCAACGCTCTTTTGAGATCCTCGACAGTAATGGCAGAACCGGTTCCTTTTTTCGCGGAAAAGTCCAGCACCACAGTATCCAGATAGAGATCCTTTAGATCAATCTGGTCAATGGTTTTAGACGGTGCCCCCGCACAGGTGGAACCATAGTGAAGCGGGGCGTCCACATGGGTCCCCAGATGACTGGATAGCTTTAAATTCTCCTCGGCCCATCCTTCCCCTTCCGGCAGGTCTTCCTTGGAACAAGCGAAGAACTCCATCATTATCTTAGCCCCTGCTTCATTGTCCAAATATTCTACTTCTGGAGCGATGATGCGTAGCAAAGGTTTTAACAGTGGGGGAAAGGTCGACTCATCAACCGGCTCCAGGGCTCTGCTTAAATCTACAAGTTCTGTCATTACTGAGTCGCGGTCGCACTCTCGCCAGGCTGCTCTGTTGTTATGGAAGACTCCATATTCGGTGCCGGTTTCACAGTTAAATCAAATGGCGCGGACGATACTCCATTGACCACGATTTTCATGACCTGTTTTCCAGTCTTGAGATTTTCAGGAATTTCCAGGGTCAATCTACTTCTGGAAGAGCTCAGCACTTTGACTTTGCTTTCACCGATGAATACCTGGTTTTCATCAGTATCATGGCTGAAGCCTTTACCGGTCAGAGTCAAACGAGCGCCTGGATGGGTCACGGTCGGGTTTATGGGGAAAAGCTCCGGACTAAGGGCACCATTCAGGGTCCAGCTCAAGACAGCTCCTCTGGGTCCTTTTCCTTCTATGTAGACTGTGTTGACGCCCTCTTTAACAAGGTCGGTGATATCGAGGGTGATGGTATGCCTCTGAACATAGTTCTCATCGTATATGAGGTCACCATGAGGTTCTTCATATCGATCAAAGTTCTGAATGTTGATATCGTCACAGAGAAATACTCTCAACCAATTAAAGCCTGGATTATCGGAGAATCCATTATGGAGAGTAAGAATCATGGGCTTCTGAACATCGTCGGCTTCCAAACTGAACTTACCGGCAAAACGCTCCACGTGCTTGCGCTTCGCCACATAGGGTCCTCCCTGGGCCACAGACTCCATCTGGTGAGCGTATGCATAAACAGGGACGGAGACACCGGTCTGGATAAATGACCAGAGCAACGATATAACCAGGAGTAAGCCTGGAGAGAGAATAAGTTTAGACATGTTTTGCATAACCTAGAATTCGGCGATAAGTCCGAAGCTGGCGATCATTAGAATGCAAACAAAATAGAAAATGAAAAACCAGGCCCAGCGATTTATGATTTGAACCTCGGACAATTCTGGCTTTTTGCTACTTGGAGGCATGATCAATTTCCCTCTGGTCAGAATAAACTAAACTACTTATCTTCTTTCTCTTTCTTCTCGGCCTTTTCTTCGGACTTCTCCGATTTCTCGGTTTTCTTCTCTTCTGGCTTCTTCGCTTCTACCTTATCTGCTTTTTTATCGTCAGCTTTGGTTTCTACTTTCTCGGCCGGCTTTTTGGCTTCAACCTTTTTGGGCACCGCTGCAGTGGTTCCTTCTTCTTTGTCCAGCTCGCTTACATAGGTGACAAACTCTTTGGTCTCGGAGAGAAATCTATCAGTCTGCTTACGAGATAACCACAGGGCTAGTACACGTCTTCTATCGGTGCGAGGCTTAAGACCGGGAGGGCGAGAGCCCATCAGACGGTCTTTAATCATGCGGTTTCCTTCCCTGTAGTAGCAATCGCCAATCTGACATCCGCAGACCACAACTCCGGAGGCTCCGGCTTTCATGGCAGCTTCCACCATGAGAGGCTGTATCATTCCCGAGCAAGGGAATTTGACTACCTTGACGTTGGGCATGTCCTTCAACTTATCGTCCTGGGACATGACCGAATCAACTTCGGCAGCTCTTTCGCATATCAGGGTAATTACTGTCTTTTCTTCAGC
>JAUIJG010000190.1 GCA_030431355.1 bacterium | reverse complement strand
CGGGAAAGCTCATCACCCATTTCATAAAGTCGCTTGACAGCGGGATCTTCGAGACACGCCGAAACGAGCCTCTTTGCTTTTTGAAGGTTCATGAGTGTATTTCCTATTGGTTAAGGTTAAAAACCAACGCTGTTAATGAGCGTTGCTTAGGCACCGGATTTCTTTTCGGATTCCGGGGTCATTCACATTCGCCAGGTTCGCTTTCGATCTGAACTCCGATGGAGCTGCATAAATCTTGTTTTTAGTGATTTTTGGGCTGCCGAAGTTTCTGGGATACCTGGAAAGTGGGAATGGAATAGACGATTAGAGCTTTTCACAAAGACAGGCAGCATTTAAACCAAGACCGGGTTAAGAGCTATCAAAAATGCTTTGCTAAGTTAGCGGAGGCTTTTAATGTCAATAGACATAACAGTTATCAAGGTTAGATGCTGATTGATTGACCTTTGTTCCCGGCTGACGACCAGTCGCTCGAAATTAGTTCAATTTGGTCGATAGAGCGAAACATTTTCAGTCGCTCCCGGGTATCTCATGAAAGGAGTCTTGTTTTAGATGCCGATTGAGAGGATCTGCCATGTTCCACAATTTTTCTATGGTCCGTAGTATTGCCCGAGGAATCTTGCCCTGTCTTTCCGGACTATTGGTGGCTTGCTCGGCAGCGCCTTGCTACGCCGGTGGATATGGCTATACAGGCTCGACACAAACTCAACCCATGCAAGCTCAGGCTCAGGTGTCTATGGTGCTGTATCAACTGAAGACCGGTGCCGACGGAAAGCAGTATGCGGTGGTTAAGGATGGTTCCATGGTTCCCCTTCCTCCTCCTGGTCTTGCCCCGGGAGCTAGCCAGGTGGCTGTTTACTCTGACGGAAAGGGGAACTTCTGGTATCAATCGCCGACCGGCATGGCGGTGCCGGTTACTAATCCGAGCTTGACCTGGAATGCCGGTGCTACCGCTTCCGGTGATTCTCAAAAGGATGACAAAAAGTCAAAATGGCAGGAACGTCGTGCCCAAAGAAGGGGACGGATGGGATCTTTCTTGGGGGCTGCCACAGGGGCGGCGGTGGGAACTGCGGTAAGCAATTCGATCTATGGAGTTCCTTATGGAACGCCAATTTATGGCAATCCTAACTCTATGTACTACGTTGGACCTAACGGATCCCAGGTCTATTTGAACCTTGATGAAGAGGCACTCTCATCGCTATACAATCAATGGACAGTGCAACAGCAGCTGGTACAACAGAACAGATTGAACTATCAGCAGCAAGCCCAGACCAGCGCTCTTCAGTTTCAGCAACAGGCCCAGCAAAACTCCCTGCACCACCAACAGCAGATGCAGCAAAGTAGGCTTAACACTCAACAACAGGCGATTTATAATCGTCAGGCAAGATATTCAAATGTTTCAGAGAGTCTAAAGCCAAATGAACTAAGATCCCAGGGAGATCAGAGGGCAGAGCGCTTCAAGGGCGGATCGCAAGCCAGGCAAAGACGCTGGAATAGCAGCTCTCCGTCTCAAACAGGAAGCATTGCCGGTAATGCATTGTCCGCGGCGAGTGATTCAAGAAGAGGAAGATTTTCCAGGCAATTTGATAAGACCGGGGATAAATCTGCCCAGGGTCTTGGGCGAAGCCGATTTGCCGGTGGTGGATCAAGCAAAAGATCCGCCAGGACATCAGAAAGAAAGTCAGCTAGAACATCGGGCAAAACATTGAAAGATGGTACTCAAAAGGCTAGTCGTTTTAGTGGAGCAAGCAAAAAGTCTTCCAGAACCTCCAGGCATAGTCAAGACAGAAGTGGCCGAGCCGGTCAAACTAGATCTAAAAGATTTCTCTAGAAGTTAAGTGAGCTTCTATTCTGGTTTTGAAAAAGCTAATAACTATAACCAATAGTAGAATTGGTCCTAAATAAATGGTGGCAAGAATAGTTGGCGTGTATGCCGACTCCAGCGAGGATTGATCTTGCTAAAGATCGCTCTTCTAGAGTCGGCATACAGTACAGGGGTTCATGTTATGTTGTCCTCTGAGCGCCTATTGATGCAAAAGACCTGCATCGCCAATCGTTGAAAGGTCGTCTTTGTCATTGTTCTCGTCGTCTTTGCTTTCGTAGACGATTTTGAAATACCAGCTTGAGGGAATCTTCAGCACGCCGTAGAGTCCGGCAAAGCTGATAACGCAGGCGTTGAGGGTAACAGCCAGAAACTCCGGCATCTCCCAGTTTTCCACCATCGCCGGTGCCACGAACACCTGGGCCGTGACCGAAGCGATGAGCATGAGTACAGCCATGGCAATGCAGGCTGCTTCCTCAAGATTTATCTTCATCGAGTTTTCCTTTCCTCGAGTTCATGAATCGTTGGAACAGTTTGCCAATAAAGTCTTTGATCGACTCGAAAACCCAGATGATAAGGGCTCCGACCGGACCGAGGAACAGGTTGGCGAGAAATCCGTAAACAACTGCTTCCCTGGCGAGATTGCCGAAGAGCAGTATCGAAATCAGAGCACCCCAGAGAGTGGCAATCTTGAGATAGTTGGCGTCAGTCCAATCATCCCAGTTTGTTTTCCGTGAGATAACCCAATAGGTCGTAACGCATGAAACGATGCCGGTTAAGACCCCTAAAATAAAGAGTAGGGTCACTTAAACTTCTCCTGTTGTTATGAGTTGAGAACCAGCGCCCGGAGGCGCCGGTCCTTGAGGTTGTGCGCTCAGGAGCTGGTTTGGAACCAGCTGTTCTGGCGAGCGTTGTTCGCCTGGATGAAGATATCCTGGGCAGTGGTCATGGACTTCTGGGCAGCCCAGGCTTTCTTGACGGCACGGTCCCATTTGTTGGCGGCCCAGAGGGCTTTTGCCTCCTCCAGCAGTTTGGAGGTGCGGGCGAGCTGAGATTCCATGCCGGGGGGCAGGGGTTTGGCGCGGGAATGGGCCCAGTCGAGACGGCCTTCCACGTCGAGGACGGCTTCTTCATACGGCTCTACGCGTTCATCGCGATAGCCGAAGCGCCAGAAAACAACGAGCATGACAGCGATTACCGTCAATGCGATTACTCCGGACATTTCCATGTTTCTCTCCATGGTTTATTTGGTTGATGACTGGATTCGCAGCACAGTGGACCGTCGAGCCGACAACAGGAGTTCCCCTCGAGCCGCGTAATGCTGCTGGAAGATATGCTGGAACTCTGTGTATTTAGCTTTTAGGTCTTGTGCTTGGTCCTGAAATGAAATAAAACAAAATGCTAGTTTTACTGATATCAGAAACATATTGTAAATACCATTTAGTTATGTAAACCGAGCCCGAATGCGCCTATTCTGTCTCTGGGCCGGGAGAATGACCGAGATGTATTACCGCACCCTGGATGTCTGGTTGTGGTTCAAATGAGATCGGTTCACGGTTGGCAGACCTTGCAAGAACCTCGTCACATTGCAGCAGTATCTGTATTTAGCATTCTTGCTACATGGTCGGCCACTGCCATTCTAAGAGTCCGTTTTCGATCATCAAAGCGGCAGCACGCCACTTAATGAAAGACGGAATTCTATCCAGCTTTTTAAATATTGCTTCTAGAGACGCTCCGCCCCGGGCATACTTCAAAATCTCTTTGACCACAGTCATCTCTTCCGGGGTGACATCGGTTTCGTTTTGCAGTCTGGCGAAACCTTCTTGATTCTCCACGGTCTGCACGATAATGCCGGCATTGGGAATCACTTTCAGGGCAGCATTCATTTTGTCTTCGTAGAGAGCTGCTTCCATCAAGCAGTACTCCACGGAGTGAAGCTGAGATGGAACACTCATCTCGGCTTCGGTCGGTTTTCTTTGTTGGAAGTTGTAGTGACCGGTTTTGAATGTGATGATGAATTCCCCTATGGCATACATTCCTGTGAACGCGCCCAGGGAGGCTTGAATCGGCTGACCTTCTCTCCAACTGCAGATGAATTGTTGTCCCAGTTCATTTTCCACAGTTAAAACTCCGTTGTTCTCACTACCGGCGATGCTCTGGAATAGGTCAGCGGCATTGAGAACGCCCAGGGTACCGGCAATCTCTGTGGAAGCTTTAGGTGTATAGTCGGGGGGAACATCCACCGCGTTCATAACTCCGGTTCCGCCCCTCATCTCTTTTATGTAAGAAAGAGTTCTATCGGCGTTTCTGACAATCTCTTCGGAAGTGCTGCCTCCGGCTGGATAAGTGGCCATGCCTATGCAGAATGGAACGTTGGTGACGCCGCCTGCCCATTGGCTTCTTGACTGGAGGACGTTGTGAATATTCTCTATTTGATGTATTCCGTAGGTTGGGTCCATGCCTTCGATTACACAGGCAATGACGTCTTCGCTATGGCGACTCAAGTAGGTGTTGGCGCCTCTTTCCGGCACAAGTTTTTTGCTGACCGGCAAGACGGATTGCAGCACCTGACCTACTTCTGTCATCCAGCGCTGACGCATTTCGGATGGGAAGCGCACTAAATCCGGTGCGGAGAAATCGAGGCCGATGAATGCGACAGTAAAGGAGCCGCTTGTCTCGGAGTCTCTTGTTCTTTCCATTACCCTGGGCATCAATTCCTGGAAGAAAGTGGAATTTCCCAGACCGGTGACCGGGTCTGTCCATCTCTCCTCTTCCTGCTCTTCCCTGGCTACCAGCTCGTTGTATATGGAGAGAACCTTGTCCCGGAACCGTTCCAGGGCTCGCACTCTTTCCGGTTTAATCGGAATTCCTGCGCCGATATAGATAGCAAGAAACGCGCTTCTACCGGGGGCTTGAATGGGCAGGTAGATGATTTGACCGACATCAAGTTGCCGGGCAAACTGTTCAAAGCCCAGCCTCTTAATCTGCATGGGACCTATCTCTATACTTCTTTTGATCAGGTTTCTTTCGTCGGTCAGCTCTTTGTGGTTGACACGCTTGAGAAGAGCCACGCCATCGGAACCAAGACCGACCTCTTTTTCGATGCTCACTTCCCCATTGCCTTCTACCTTGAGAAAAGCAACACATTCGGTCAGATCTGAGAATATGGTTTTGACGCTGTCTAAGAGTTTGGTGGCGAAGTCGTAGCTGGAAGTGCTGGTGGCCAGTACTCGTTCCACCTGGATATCGAAGACGCCGGTCTCCTGAATGGTCGACTTGCCAGATTGATTCTGTGCGTCGTAAGTTCCTGTGGCTGCGAATTCCGCCCTTTTTTTTCTTCTTTCCTGACGTTTGCTCTCCAATTCGTTGGCGGCTCCGCCTTTTTCCAGGGCTTCGGTAACTTTTCGCATGAGGACAAAAAGGCTGCTTCCCATCGCTCTAATTTCTGAAGATGCCCATGTCAACCGCGTCGCGGCGCGGATATCGGTGGGTGTGAAATTGGTGCCTACCAGACCGGTGAGCTTGTCTATGGTTGAGCCAAGGAGATAAATCGAGACTCCCACTATCGATTCGGTAATTAGAAAAGCGGCAGTGCCGACAATGAAGAGGACAGTCAAAAGAACTACGAAAGGAACCGGTCTCACCAGAGTACTGGGGCTGGTTACTGAGATTCCGGCGGCACTGGAGTCGTTGGGGAATCCGGCGTGGAGATACAGGTCCTTGTCGAAAGGCACGACGGCATCGAAGTACTTTCTATCTCGCAAAGTGATTGAGGAAGACTTTGCCGGGGGCAACCGGGTGGTTGAAGGCTGGAATGCTGCGGTGGAAACCTCTACTTTTCCTCCACCGTCCGTGATGAAGCACCAGGTTAGACCATGGTTTGCCACGATCGAAAGTGTTTCTGACCGGGAAGGAATTCTTCCCTTCAAGTCCGAGGCGATCTCCCGGGCGATACTTTCTCCGTAGTAGGGTGTGAGGAATGGCATGAATACGAGGCAGCCCAAAACCGACATCAAGGATATCGGTATGAGAATCAGAGTCAGTCTTACGCTGGCCCGGTCCAGAAGATCGATGATGGTGGGCATGCGATGATTGTCAGCCCGAACCGACACCGACTCTTCTTTGGGTCTCTGGAATTTACTCAAGTATCTGACAACTCTTGTTTAGACACTTATTTATGTTCCACTCTGACTGCTCTGATCGATCCTGGTGATGGATTTATGTCCGATAAACTGCCTGAAATATCTTCTGAAGAGCAGCATAGACCGGAGGTGACCCAGGTGTCGAATACGGTGCGATTTCGAGAGACTGTTAGACCGCCGGTCTAGGGCTCGGGATGGCTTGAGAAAGCGGATTGTTTGAGGCCCTATCTCTCAGGGAAGGTCTTCTCTGAGGAGGCATCATGAGCATCGAAGAGATCACCTCTCATATTGAGTCTTATATCGAAGAGGTGGAGTCTCGCGGCTCCGGCTCCACTCTCAATTTGATCAGCTTGTTGGATGAACTTGCCTTCTTGCATCATGCCAACGGCAAACTTGCCCAGGCAGAGAAATTTTATCTACGCTCTTTGAGCGCCCGGGAGTCATATTTTGGTTTGGACGATGAAAACACACTACCGGTTTTGCACCGGCTGGGAGTGGTATTTCGAGTTCAAGGAAAGTTTGAACTGGCCGAATTGTTCTATCTTCGCAGTTTTAATCTGACCAGAAAATTGAGCGGCGACAGGACTCTGGATCTCGCTACCCGAAGCAATTATCTAGCCGGACTCTATCTTGCCTGGAGCAAGTACAAAAGGGTGAAGTCGTACATAGACATCTCGATCTCTCTCTATCGCGAGCATCTGGGGGAGGATCATGTTTATGTCGGATTCTGTCTGATCGCTCTTTCGATTAATCTTTTTCGAATGGGCGAGTCTGAGCAGGCGGAGATTTGCCTCGATGTGGCCGATAGCATAATACAGCCGCTGGTCCTCCTGGAACTGGCTCCGTCCCGGGCTTCCCTGCCGGCGCTGGTGGCATCTCTCAGCTTGATTTACTGCAGGCAGAGGAAGTTGAGTGAGGCTGAAATTCTTTTTCGTTATGCACTTATGCAGGAGGCTCGGGAGATCTGGCCTGCCCATCCTTCAGTCGGCTCGGAGCTGGACAAACTCTCAAAACTTTATCGTTCCCAGGGTAGGATTCGAGCCGCCGACTTTCTCGTTTCCGAGTGTGTCAAGTTGAAAGCCGCCCAGCCGGAAGCTGATAGCGATGAGGTTCAAGAGACTCTGGCGATTATTAGCGACGTTAATAGAAAGCAGTTTGAAAAGGAAGCGCTCCTAAATTCATTGAAATCGGAGTTGAAGCAGATCGGTTAATTGAAAGGGCTAACCTGGGTTAGTCTCTGGAAAATCAGTTATAGTGAAACAAGTAACTAACCGAGAACCTTCACCGTGACTCGAGTCAGCTCCTCTAAACTAAAGGCAGGCCTTGTCGCCATAATTTTGGCAGGTTCTTTTGCTTGCGGTGTTCCTGCCCAGGCGGAAAAAGTCTTGAACGGAGCTGTTTGCCAGGAGCGCGTTTCCAGATTGACCGGCGAAATTAGCTGGCTCAGCGATCTGGAGGCGGCTAAGGAAAAGGCCAGGGAGAGAAAGAAGCTCATCTTCTGGGTCAATATGCTGGGCAAGCTGGAAGGCGATACGTGAAGTGCCGGCAATAGCTTGAGAGCCGTGACGCTCTCTGTGGACCCAATTTTTTCGGCATTGAAAAGCGAGTTTGTCTGCGGCTACTCCGATATTTCTGACAAGAAGTATGCTGGTGCTTCAGGTAAGCACAAACCTTCGGAGAATGCCGTTCATACGACTAACGGTGCCGGACCGCACAACATACAGATTTTTGTTCTTGCCCCGGATGGAGTAGTTCTTCATTGTTTGCCCGGTTACTGGAAGCCCCAGGATCTGGCCGGGGAGCTGGAATTTGCCAAAGCTGTAAGTGATATATGGCAGAACAACAGTCTGACTGTGCCTCAGAAAAGGCAGATGTTTGCGGAGATGAACCTCGCTCATATCAAAGAGCATGAGAAGGGTCTGTCCAAACGTAGTCATATGCAGGGTTTCGACCTGATACATGAGGCTAAGACCAATCCTCACTCAGACTTCTTTTATAATCCGGCCCGGGTGGATAGCACCTCCGGACACACACCGAAAGAGAATGTGAAAACCGTGGACATTGTTCTTCACGAGCGCATGGCCCAGAGACCGTTCGTGCCTTTCGAACATTTTGACGCGGAGGTTTTTTCCAGCTATGGCAAGCCTCTTTATGACAAGCATGAGCAGTACAGGCTGGCCAACGGCAGCATCGCCCCCGGCTCGGATCTTGGTCAGGCACCCATGATAGGCAATACACCGAAGGCACATCCGATCAAAACCGGCTTCAAAAAGACCGGAGGTATGATTGTGCAAACCACCATCAATCAGGTGGTTAGATACGGCATGAGGGCGATACTACCCTGACGGGAGCAGCTTATGTATTCCTGTCTTTTTTTTGTGTTAAAAAATACTATGTAATACAGTAGAAAAGCCTTTTAGAGAAAAGAGGCTGTCCGGTTTTTCGGACAGCCTCTTGAGTGGAAATCAAAAGCGCTGGATTAGAGAAAGCCTCAGTTCTCCTGGGCGTTCCTCAATTCAGTCTCTTTCTGGATAAGAATGCGGCGAACTTCAGTGCTTTTGTTCATAGCTGCAAAAACAGTTCTTAGCATTTGGGAAATCTCCTGACCTGATTGAACGTGGTTCAATACAGGGGAGATGTCGGCCACTGTTTTGTTCGCGAATTCAAGACGCGCGTCGACCTCGGCCTTTTCCGGGAAGTCTCCCAGGGATTTCACTTCGGAATTCAGCCTGGATAGTTCGTCTTCGAGGATGGTGAGATTGACGCGGATGGTGTGTTTGAGCTCTCGCTTATCGCTATCGCTCATCTCGGGCGGTTCTTTCTGGTTCTTGCGAGCCAGGGAAGCCATGGAGATGATGGCGGCGATTAAGAGAACTGGAATGATCCATGACATAACGGACCTCCTTATCTGTAGTCGGCCTATCCAGGGGATAAGCTCGACATGAACCCGACTCCGGTTGCGTTGTTGTTGGTTGTTTTGGAGAGAAAGTGGAGCCGAGCCAGGCGTCGGACAGGAAGATATCGGATGATACCTTCCAATCCGCCGCTTGAAACTGATTTATTCGGGATTCGGCTTGGTGAGCCGCTGACCGAGCGGATACATGAGAAGACCGGCGATCATACCGGGCATTACTTCGTAGGAGACAGCATCGAGACCGGCTAGACGCCAGGTGGCCGTAACCACGAAACCCACCGCCATCATCAGGAGAATGGTGTTCTCCCGGGGTTTTCCACCCAGGCAGTAGACGATTAACAGTGGCGCGAATACGGAAGCCAGGGCTCCGGCTGCGATCAGTACCAGGTCGAAGACGCTCTGGGGACCCCAGAGTGCGATTCCCAGTGAGAGCAAAGCCACAAAGATGGTGGCTAGTTTGGTCATCAAATAGCTGGGATTCTTGAACGGGAATATATCCCTGGTCAGAGAAGCCGAGCAGCTAAGAATCTGGGAGTCTGCGGTGGACATTGTCGCGGCAAAGACGCCGGCTAGAACAAGTCCGACCAGGAATTGGGGCAGGAGCTTAAGGGAGAGCATGGGAAGGGCAAGCTCCGGGTCGAAGCTGTTCACTTCCGGAAGAATCACCCGGGCGGAGAGACCTGCCATGAGGGTAAGCACACAGAATGCCGCATACCAACCGTAGTAATAAGCCCTGGTTCGACCCATGTTTTCGGCGCTGTCCATGGACATGAACCGCACCATGACGTGGGGTTGTCCGATTACCGAGAAGCCGGAGAACAGCCAGCCCATCACAAACATGATCGGTCCCAATACCGGACCCCATGCCATG
>JAUIJG010000189.1 GCA_030431355.1 bacterium | reverse complement strand
TCAATTGCCGGTAACTATTAATAGGGTTTTTCCCAGAGGCGACTCAGGCAGCAGGAGGGGATTTCCATTTTTAGCTGATTGAATTCAGTCTGTCCAGCACTGTTTCTGTCAGTGGGCATGAGCGTTTGCTCTCTTTGTCAGTGAGGACAATGACCGACTCTGCCGTGGAGCAGCATTTATCATTTTGAAAAAGGGCCTGGGAAACAGTAAAAGAAGAGTTGCCTCTGGCCGTAATCCGTGAGCCTATCTGAACTGTGCCCGGATAATTCATCTCTGCCAGGAAGTCCAGGTTCAATTTGACTATGACGAAGGCGAACTTTTCTCCTGCTATGGATTCGCTGGAGTCGAATAGAAATTCACAGCGACCCGATTCGTACATGGTGCAGAAAATGACATTGTTGACGTGACCCTGGCGATCCGTGTCGCTATAGCGCAGTTTTACTTCGGTCCAGTGTTTGTAGAAATCACGTTCGGTGGAGGCGACGGTTTTTTTCTTGCTTACGTTCATGTTTAGGATCCGTGGGATAGCAGGGAAACTATATTCTCTCTTGCTGAAATGATTTTGCATACTGTAGGCAGACACTTTTTTCAAAAGTCTAGAATTGAAATTTTTATTGAACCTGTATAACTATATAAAGCAGTAGAAATCGACAGTATGAAAATTTCAAATGGAGGTGAATGGGCTACAGGAAACAGAATGCCTGTGAGGCGCTCTGTTTCCTGATTGAATCAGTCGTTCAGTCTAGGGATTGGCCTTTTCCTCGGCTTCATTCTTCTTGGTGCCGCCGGTCAGGATAGCCCAGATGAGCATGCCCATCATCTTGAGAGTGCCGGGGCGCTTTCTCTCTTCTTCTCGCATGGTCGCGAGCTGTTCAGGCTTCATTACCGGATTGTGCTGCCGTTCATGGGCGATGGTGGTTTCATCTCCGTGACCGGGAATCACTCTGGTATCCTCCGGCAGAACCAGAACTTTGTTCATGACGGAGTCGAGAAGCTTTTCGAGATTGCCGAAAGGAATCTTCCAGTTGCCGATGGATTCGCGGAAGATGGTGTCACCGGCGAAGAGCACTTTTTCTGCCTCCATGTAGAGAAGGCTGCCGCCGGGCGAATGTCCCGGGGAGTGGAACACCTCCAGGGAAAGGCTTCCCACTTTGATCCTGTCTCCTTCTTTCATGTAGCGATCGATGCGGACCGGCTTATCGGCAACATTGGCCATCTTGAATTGAAGGCCCATGAGGCGGTAGAGAAGCTTGTCTTTCTTCGGGAGATAAACAGGGGCACCGGTGAAATCTTTGATGCGTTGCGCTGCAATCACATGATCGAAGTGGGCATGGGTGATGAGAATCAACTTCACGTTCGCCCCGAGTTTCTCGATGAGGGCGATGATCTCGTCAGCATTTCCTCCCGGGTCGACCACGAACGCATCTCCTGATTCAGGGCAGACTGCGACGCTGCAGTTCACCTCCAGGGGCCCGACTTTGATGTACTCAAGTTGCATAGAACTCGCTTTCTATTGATGAAATAGCGAGCGGGGCATCAATCCGACACCCCGCTGAAATCAAGCTACTAGCGAACTCTGTCGACAGGAGTTACTTGCAGAAGTAAAGCCAGAAAGCATCGTCTTCCGCATCGCTGCGGTAGATCCGGTGGAACTCCTCGTCCAGGGTCTCACGCAGCTCGGGGTTGACGCATGCGGAACGCTCGATGAAGACCGAGGTCTCCTTGCAGAATGCCCGGACCCGGTAGATGAGTTTCACCGCGAGCAGTGCGTTGATCTTGAGAATCTGCACTTGCCGGGGATCTTTGACTTCACAGCCTTCGATCTGGCGATGAATCACCGAGGTATAGGGAGAGAGCATATCCGCGCTCCGCAAAAGTGCTTCGATGCCGAGTTCAACGGTCAGGCGCGTCTTCAAGAAAGAGAGACGGCGACCAGCTTGACGGCGCTTGGACTTGGAGGAGCGATCCTTGCTTTCGGCGAACTGTTTCTCGTTCAGACCGCTATAGTCGTTTTTCAGCTGAACAACCAGGTCTTCCATCGCCCTGAGTTCACGCTCAAGGTCTTCGTAGGTGGAGTGCATCTGGTTGAGGACGACGATGCCGGTGTTGTCGATCAGGGTGGTCATAATAGTGTTTCTCCGTTTTCCCGCATGATTGGATTTGGTAGGACTGCTCCCCTGGTGCGGGGTTGTGAGAGCAGCCAGGCATCAGCGTCGGCGAGCCGCCATACGGAGTTGTATGACGACACGACATTGACGCAGACACCGAATGAGTCCTTCCCGTTTTTGAGACGCCGTCTACCAGCGCTTCTTCCGATTCCTGTCTGCTCTGACTTTGAGGCATACCGGTGGACATACACTCCGAACAATTTCTGTGCGGAGATGTTTGCTTTCGGATTTATCAACAGGAGATGAGGGTGTTTAAATACCGGATCGGAATAAGGGGGAGGATGACTTTTCCTATCAACTTCTCAGATACTATTTGTAGTAAGAGCGGTTAAAAAGTATGTCGTAATAATTGTCAACAGATAGTCTTATCCCTCTGTCGCTGGGGTTGTGATAGATCTTCATCAGCATCAAGATGAACTAGATTTCGGATAGCGGGAGATTAGCGTAAGTAACTGCGAATCTCGGAAATTAGAATAAACACCTAATTACAGTTCCTAATATTAATCACAATCGCGTTTTAATGTTAGTCCGCTGTTAGGTCATAGAAGCCAAGAGTAAAATCCGGCGTATTGTAGGTTATTACTTGGATACAGCGTTTAATATTTTGGGGTGCAGGGTACATTGTTATTGAAGACTTTTGGCTTCCTTACATACTTCGACTTTTGGAGACGGCTCGTGATGAGTAGGTCTGCCCTGCAGCGCACGCTATTAAATATAGTGTCACTTTCGTTTGTCTTTTTCCTCGCCCCCCAGGCGGGACAAGCTCATTCTGATTGCCATTTTAAAAAGCAAGATGATGGCTTTACCGGCTCGATTGTGGTCAAAGGCAGCCCGGTGGAGGTCTTTTCCGCCATTAAAGAGTCCCGCCAAAGTAAGAGCAGAAAAGTTATCAACCGTTGTGGTAACAGTGTCCTTCTCGAAGAGAAATTTGCTGGTCTTCCGATAATCGGTGATGCAAAGTGCAAGTATCGAGAGATTGAAGTCCCTCCCAGACGCATAGACTACAAGATAGTTCAATCGAAACAGTTTAAGCGGTTTGATGGAAAGTGGGAATTGAGTCCGATGGAGGGCGGTAAATCCACCCTGGTTAAGTTGACCTCTTGTATAGACACCTATATCAAAGTTCCTTTTTCCAGAAGAATCACCGACCATGGCAACAAGAGAGACATTCAGCGTCGACTTGAGGATATTAAGTCCCGGGTGGAGTGTTCTTCCAGAAGACAGATCTCCTATGTTCCAGAATAAGAGCCATTACTAGATTTCATCAAGAGCCGAAACGCGTCGCATTCAAAACGGCGCGTTTCGGTTTTCTGTCCGGCCTCTATCTTTGTTTTTCAATCGCTCTACGTATGTGCGCTAGGGGAGCTTGATCGTTGAATGTGATTCGTCCTCCTCTTTTTTGAATGCCGAGCTGACTCCATATCTGGTGTAAGTTAACGGTTACTGGTCTGTCTTTGTGCTGATCATAGAGTTTTCTCAGAACAGTAGTTCCTGTGCCTCTGTCCGCCAGCGCTATGATTCCTTCCGCCTCCAGTAGGTCCGATTTTGCTGTTGCTCCGGAATACATGATCGCTCTCAGGGCTTGCTCCAGTCCATGCTTATTGTTTGTACTCTTTCTCAACTCAAGATCTGCGACCAGGCAAAAGAGGGCACCGCCCCAGTATGTTCTCCCCCAGGTGTGGGTATTATTTAGACCCCGGTCTCCGGCTCGTGGCTGCCCCTGAGGTAGTCCTTCTACCAGGTCACCCCAGAGTTTTTCTTTTGAAATAAGGCCGGCTCTGTATCGTCCTATCGGCTCTACATAAGTGGCAATGCCTTCGGTGAGCCAATTGTATTTGTCATTGACCAGAGGAAAAGTTAGATGTGTCATCTCATGGGTGAGAGTCCAGGTATCGTCTAGATCCCAGGCTCTGGTAAATCTGCCGAGATTGACTTTTATCCTGCCTTCTTCAAATCTGTCGCTGTAGGATGCAGTGGCAAACCCCACACCACGGCCCGGGGTCTGGCGAACGCTTATAACGGTTCGCGTAAGGGGCAACTTGCCATAGTAGAGAATTACCGATCGAGCGGCATCGTCTACCCAGGAGGCTAAATCAGACTGTTTGAGAAGCCAACTGTCTCCATAAACTCTTACGATTACGCTGGAGTCTCCATACTTGAGGACAAAAGACCTGATACTGCTTTTGATGCTCTTACTGTCGGTTATAGTTCTTGCTGAAATTGATTGTACTGTTGTTCCGGGAATCAGATACGTGGCTAGAAAAGCCATCATCGCAAGTTTAAGTGTTCTGGAACTAAGGCTCATAAACACATTATATGCAGAGATTTTCAATCGGGCTGAAACTGACTATTTTTCCATCAACATTTTAGAGACTCGCCGAGCCACGTTTTTTGGCGTCATCCTGAGCAGATAGTTGACCAGTAGTCGATTAGCCGATCCAGGAACCGCTACCGCGCGACCTTTGAGCATGGACTTGTAGCCGAAGCGTGCCACCGATTCCACAGAAGCCTGGATCATGAAAGCTTTGGAACCTGCCACATCGGCGACTTCTTCAAATTCTGTTTTTGTCGGACCGGGACATAAAGCGGTCACCGTCACTCCGGATCCATCAAGCTCAGAAGCGATGGCTTCACTGAATGAGAGCACGAAGGCTTTGGTGGCGTAATAGACAGCCTGGAAAGGGCCAGGAATAAAACCCGCCATGGAAGCTACATTTAAAATTCTGCCGCTGCCTCGTTCCACCATCTCGGGAAGAAACATGCGAGTCAGTTCGGTTAAGGTCAGGATGTTCAGAACGATCATGTCATGGTCCCGCTTCCATTCTCTTTCATAAAAGTATCCATGACCGCCGAATCCGGCGTTATTGATCAGGTATTCCACCCTGTGACCACGTTCTTTTATCTCTTCGTAAAGCTCTTTACCGGCTCCATCTGCGGCCAGGTCTTTGACGATGATCTCAACTTCGACACCGTACTTTTCTAAGATTTTTTCTTTTACTTCGTTGAGCCTATCGTTGCGCCGGGCTACCAGAATCAAGTCTCCACCTTTAGACGCGTGAACTTTAGCCAGTTCCAGCCCTATTCCGCTCGATGCTCCTGTTACCAGTGCGATATTTTTCACTAATCTAATCCTCTAAATTGATGTTTGACTGCATGGGCTGGAACATATATTTATAGTATAGCATTGTAATGGCGTAGAGCCTGACCTGGAAAGGGATATCCTCTTTTGTTGATCTATTTATGGGGGGCTTAGACATTTGTGCTCTATTGAGCTAGTCTTGTTTCAAATTTCCTGTCGGTTTGAAAGATGACTGAAAAATCCAAGAAAGTAGACTTTGAGGTAGGCGACCTGCTTACAGGTCGGGTTGTCGGAAAAGCTATGGATGGCAATACTTCGGGCTACAAGGTTAAGCTTGCCACTGGGGGCTCTTCGGAGGGAGATGGATTTTATCCATCACCACTAGATATCGCCGATGGTACCAGGCTAGAAGTTTGTTTTGAATGTCTTGATGGTGACACAATCAAATTGGCACCAAAGTCTACTCTCAAAAAGAGACAACACCTGAGAGCCATCGAAGAGGGCAATAGTCCCGATTTCTCTCCTCTGGGAGGAAGTTCCCCTAAAGGTGACAGTGCTGCGGCGGATAGCTCCGAAATAATTGATTTTCGTCCTCCTTCGGACTTCAACATTGCTCTTCTAAGTTTGCTTCTCTCCTGGAAATTAATCGATCGCGATCAGGAGTTGGAGTTGAAGGACAAGCTTCTCAGCGGAGATTGGGAGTTGGTAGGACTGTTAAAGCGTCTCAATCTATTCACTCCTGGAGAGCTTGCCGCCATAGACTTCGGCCGCAATCTGGTGAAACGGGAGAAAATTTCCTGGACCGAATTCAGGCAGGCATTTTTTGCTGAGGTTAGCGCCGGCATATGCTTCCAGGATTCCCCCCTTGTGAAAGGCGTTTAGGAATTGCTAGCTCACCTGGGCCAGTGACAATATTTCGAATTGGAAGACCGCCTTGTCTTCGGAAGAGGCAAGAGGGTTTGCATCATTTGCCCATTCTTAGGCGCGGCTCACCTTGTTTTGACGCCGTTCAAACCTGCTTATTAATTTAATTCAAATAGGCTTCATGGCTCTTTGTTCTGAATAATCAAAGTATCGTCTCTATTCTTTTTTAACCAACAGCCAACATAACCAAAAGCAACTAAACACCAGTGTCCTATCGCCCTATCGAGCCCTGTAAATGGCGTGGTTGATAGAGCTGTTCTTTGGTTTAGGTGTTTTGGTACCGGCAATAAGCCTGGAGACAGCCATGCAAATACACGAATTGATAGACACCATCGCGGTGCCTCTTATGCTTACCTTCGGTGCGATTGCTCTTGTAACCGCCATCGGAGGAATTATCGGTTTTGTAATCGCAACCGGAAAGAATCTCAAAGCAGCTTATCTCTGGCGCATCTCAGGTGGAATTTCCTACCTCAGCCTTGCAGTCAGTGGAGCCGTTGCCGTGGGATATCTCAGCGAAGGAAGGACTACCACCCAAATTCTGGTCGTCACCTTCATGCTTCTGGGAATCTGGTTGCTCAATACAGGTCTTCGCCTTCGCGCCAAAGTGCTGAGCGAAAGTCGCAATTGATTTGCCTGAATCCCTGATACAGGCAGAAACTGAACACCACAGGAGGTGAACAGTATGTACATATGCAGCTGTTTTGCAGTTACCGACGGGCAGATCAAACAGTCGGTAGCTTCCGGTGCTCGAACGTTCCGGGAGCTTTGCCAGGAGCTGAAGTGTTGTACTAATTGTGGAATCTGTGCGGTCCATGCGAAGGAGGTCTTTGATAAGGCCAAGGCCGAACAGGCAAACGCAGGAGATCAGAAAGATTCTTCTTAGTCAGAACACAGGCTTCAAGTTCCTGATCCGCTTTCCTTTGAAAATGCAAAAGCAACCCGGTCCCGAAAAGTAGAAACTCTACTGGTGACTGGGTTGCTTGCTACCTTCCTGCGTTTTCAATTTTTTTTGTGTTGTGAATATTATATGGCATAGTAAAATGCTGCAAAAGGGCTAAGGTCGAAGAGATAGCCGGGGGCGCAGAGGCAGAGCGCTGGGGTGCAGAGGCAGAGCCGGGGGCGCAGAGGCAGAGCCTGGAGTGCAGAGGCAGAGCCTGTAGTGCGGAGGCAGAGCTAGAAGCGGAGACCATGGACAGAAGCAAGGAGCAGATGTTTATGCCATTTTGGCAAGAGAATTGGGAGAATCCAATGCCAAACTGGCATATTCGCAGGAAGGGGCAGGTGTTTATGCCATTTTGGCAAGAGAATTGGGAGAATCCAATGCCAAACTGGCATATTCGCAGGAAGGGGCAGGTGTTTATGCCATTTTGGCAAGAGAATCGGGAGAATCCAATGCCAAACTGGCATATTCGCAGGAAGGGGCAGGTGTTTATGCCATTTTGGCAAGAGAATTGGGAGAATCCAATGCCAAACTGGCATATTCGCAGGAAGGGGCAGGTGTTTATGCCATTTTGGCAAGAGAAATGGGAGAATCCAATGCCAAACTGGCATATTCGCAGGAAGGGGCAGGTGTTTATGCCATTTTGGCAAGAGAATCGGGAGAATCCAATGCCAAACTGGCATATTTCTTGCCTTCAAGAGCTTCTTATACTCTAATATATAGTTGCAAATCCCAGAAGAAAAATAAGGCTGGCTTCCAATCTGTTGGACCAACGCGACAGTGTTGCCGCGTTGGTAGGTTTTATAACCTGGTCGAGATTTTGTATTTGCTCTTAAGACTCAGGTTGTGGCTGCCCAGAAGGAGGCTGCCCAGATGATGCCTGACTTCAGGCGGCGGTGACCTCGGAGGCGGCGGTTACCTCGGAGGCGGCGGTGACCTCGGAGGCGGCGGTGGCCTCGGAGTCGGCGGTGGCCGAACCCTCGGGCTGCGTGAAGTAGCAGGCCGCGTAGACGATCATGGGGATGGTGGTGGGGCTGAAGAGAACGAAGATGAGGCGAACGGTGTCGATCGGAACCCCGAAACGATTGGCGATGCCCGAGCAAACGCCGCCGAACAGCTTGTTCTTCATGTCCCGCTCGACGCGACGATTGGCGATGAACACGCAGACGAGGAACGAGATGAGGAGGTAGATGAAGGCATGGGTAAGTGTCATTCTGTATCACCACTGGATTAATGCTCGACTCTCTGAGGAATAGAGCACGATTTCATTAACAGGTCCGGGGGGACCCAGGTTCAGCTCACCGAAGAATTTCAACAAAGTAGGAACGAAGAAGTTCAACGGCGCAATTGCAGTAGGATGCCTTTCGGCTCAGCCGAGGATTTAGATCTCTTGTCTTGATGAACTGGTAGCGCTTTTGGGGTTAAATCCTCGAGGAAACAAAGAATAAGTATCTCTTGATAACATAATATAGCCCTTGGTTGGAAATATTTCGCTCTCTTTACAACCGGGGTAATCTGCCGCAGGGTCAGGTTTTTGCTGATTAGTCGATTAACAATTTGAAGTGACTTTACCGGCGAAATCGGTTAGCGATACTGGCGAAACCTGGACAGACAGTTTGGAAAAGTTATGAAAGCAGGCAGCAATTACTACATGTACGAACTTGAGACCATTTGCAATTTGGAGTGATAAGGGCAGAGAGTAGCTTCAACAAAGCTAGTTGCCTATGACTGAAGACTTCGTCGCTTTATCGCCTGAACAGTCATGATCGAGCATATGCTCTCTTGTTTTGTTCTCTGGTGTCAGTACTCCGGTGTCAGTACTCCGGTGTCAGTACTCCGGTGTCAGTACTCCGGTGTCAGTACTCCGGTGTCAGTACTCCGGTGTCGGTACTCCTATGTCGGTACTTTTGTGTCGGTACTCCTGTGTTAGTTCTTCTGTGTTAGTACTTCTGTTTTAGTTCTTCGAAAATACTAAGCAATATAATAGAAAGCAATTGAAAAAATAAGAGCAAATCCAGGGAAGAATAGTCTTGACTCTGCGTGTTGCAGTGTTCAAGCTACATCTTCCCCGGAACGCACTTATCGAAAGCATGTTTTAGCTGGATATGTTCTTATCGGTTTCAGAGCCGGACCTTGCCTGCTGGTATCAAGAGAACTTTAGTTTCAACCATGTCCCGGCGGGTTTGCTGTACTCATACTTCTCGTCGTTGAACTGAAGGCGGAAGTTGAAACCCAGGAATCGAGAGGCTTTGGCGCAGGCGTAGAAGCGGTCGCCGTAGAGTTCGTATACAAGCGAAGGCGAACAGACACGGCGGTCAAGGTCGATATTCAAAACAATCTCGGTGTCTTCCAGCTTTACCGTGGCTCGCTTGATGGCGAAGTTTGCTCGGTCATGGACGCCTCCGTCTCGACGAAGGGGTATCCAGGTGAGTCTCAGCGGAGTCAGGAGAGAGAGGATGAATGCCCTGAAAGGTCGAACTCTCTCTTCGTCGCCGACACACTTATCGGCGAGAACGACAATCGCCCAGGCAGGATCATTGAAGTCGAGCTTGTGCACCACTCGGGATCGATGACAGGCGATAATCCGGCAGATGCGTTTCACCACTTCCAGGGGAAGGGTTTCATTGTCATCCGGGAGGCTGAGCTTCTGCAGATAGTCCAGGGACCATTTGGCGCCGGCTTTGTCGTGTTCTTCAACGCTGATGGCACGGCCGATATCATGGAGGAACGCAGCAAGGGGCATAACCACCTCGCGGGTCCATTCGTCGAGCATTTTGGGAGAACGGGTGTGGATCTCGG
>JAUIJG010000188.1 GCA_030431355.1 bacterium | reverse complement strand
GGCGTCGCAGATCTCGGTGAAAATTTTGATGGCGCGACGGACCGTGAGTTTTCCCCGTTCGTCCAGGGTCTCGGAAAGGTTCTTCCCTTCCATGTATTCCATGACGATGCAGTGACGATCCGATTCATCGGTGAAAAAATCGTAGAGCTTGATTATATGCTTGTGTCTGAGGTTGCGATAGGTTTTAGCTTCCTGGAAAAAGCGTTTGACCCGGGTTTCATCGGAAAGCAGCTCCGAATGTAGTATTTTAACAGCTACGGTTCTGCCGGTGCGGGAGTCCAGAGCTTTGTAGACGTTACTCATCCCTCCTCTACCCAGATAGGAGACAGTGCGGTATCGGTTCTTCAAAACAGTTCCGATTACAAGCGCGTCTTTACGAGCTTGTTTATTGACTCCGGTTTGTCTCTGATTCTGAGAGGAGGTCATGTTTGAGACCAGTAACACAAGGGGGACAATCTCTTAAATACAATCTTCCCAGAAATAAGAAATGCTATTGGTATCAGGTGTTATAAGCCTATTTATCTTTCTGAACGTAGTCAAAAAGAGTATAGGCGAGAATCGACGATAAGTTTTGATTGGGAAGAGTTTAGCCCGTGCTCTGCAGACCTTCAGCCACGCCGTTAATGGCCATCAGTACTGTATCGAGCAACTTATCAGGCTCCGCGGAACCTCCAGGCATTACTGCCAGTTCCGGACCTCTCTTGTTCTGGTTCCTTTTGCGCAGGTCTTTTATGAATTTGACCTGAAGATAGCTAAGAGGATCTACATAAGGGTTGCGCAGATCGATGGAACGTCTCAAATATTCTGTCTTTTCTAGCAAGAAGTCCTGGTCCGTGATCTGCAGCACAGCTTTCCTGGAGCTTTCGTACTCCTTAAGAATCCGGGACATAATCCTCTCTTTCATCTCCCTTTCTTCCACAAGATTATCGGCATAATAGGAGGCAATGTTCATGTCGGCAGTGGCCAGAGAGGTCTCTACTTTATTGACCAGACCTCGGAAAAATGGCCAATTTTGATAAAGGTCCCTCAGTACTTCAAGGTTTTCTTTTCCTTCAACTTCCAATAGTTGCTCCACTGCTTTGCCGAAACCATACCAGCCGGGAAGCAAAAATCTGCTCTGGGTCCAGGCAAATACCCATGGAATCGCCCGCAGGTCCGCAATGGACTTGCTTCCTTTATTTCTGCGAGTAGGTCTGGATCCGAGTCTGAGCTGACTGATCTCTTTTATCGGCGTGCATTCTTGGAAGAATTCAACGAAATCTTTTTCTCCGTACACCAGGGATCGGTATTCTTGTAAGGCGTTATTAGACAACTTCTCCATTATTTCGAGCCACTCCGGCTTGTCTGAGCCTTCTTGTCTGCTGCGGGTCTCCAGAGCGCTGGATTTTATAACAGCAGATGCCATACGCTCAAAATTGCGCACTGCTATGCCATGTAATGAATACTTCGAACTTATTACTTCGCCTTGTTCGGTGATTTTAATCCTGCCTGACACTGTTCCTGGTGGCTGAGCCAATATCGCTCTATGAGTTGGACCTCCGCCTCTACCTATGGTGCCGCCTCTACCATGGAACAATCTCAACCTTATATCCCTGGACTCAGCAAGCTCTACCAGGCTCTTCTGTGCTTTGTAGAGTTCCCAATTTGAAGTGACTATGCCACCATCTTTACCACTATCGGAATAACCGATCATGATCTCCTGCAAATTGTCTCTATCGCTCAGGTAGTCTTGATAAGTCTTTTCTTTTAATAACCTTTCAAATAGCCGCGGTGCGTCTCGGAGGTCATCAATTGTCTCAAACAGAGGAACCACGCTTATTGAGCGATCTTGAAAATATTGATTGTTAAAGAGACCACACTCTTTAGCCAGAAGAAGAACATGGAGCATGTCGGAGGCATTGGTGGTCATGCTCACTATGTAGGTGTCAAGCGCCCGTGAACCGTGCTTGTCCTGGAGAGCGGCCATGGTTCTGAAAACTTCTATGGTCTGGTTAGTATCTTCGCTGTAGTGTAAGTCACCAGGAATCAAGGGACGTTTGGAATTCAACTCCTCAAGCAGCCACGTAAGCTTTTCCTCTTCTTCCAGTTCGCTGTATGGCTTGTCGAAGATTTCCAGGCGCGCAGTAATCTCATCCAGGGCGCTCAGATGTCTCTTGCTATGCTGACGAAAATCCAGTTTGGCCAGATGAAAACCGAATATATCGATCATATCGATCAGGTTTTCGAGTCCTCTGACGCTGGTATCACATTTAGCTCTCTTTAAAGCTTCCAGAATCAGGACAAGGTCACTTTGAAATGCTTCCGGGGATTGATAACCCTTGTCATAATCCTGACTATTCAGGCTGAGACGTAGCTTCTCTTGTATGTATAGGAGTTTCAACCGGAGTGGCTCAAATCGATATCTCTCCGAATAATCTTCATTGATTTTCGGGAAGTTGACTGCCTCCAACTTGAGGGAATCAAGAAGTCTGGTATCAAATTTGATTACGTTTAAAGAATGACTTAAGTCATTGAAAAGTATTTCGAGTTCGCTCAGATAGCGGTTTAGAATCAGGGTTCTTTGAAATTCCATCGCCTTGACCGTCACTTCCGGAGTGACATATGGATTTCCGTCACGATCTCCTCCTATCCAGGATCCGAAGGTGATATAGGTGAGCGCGTCGGGGATAGAAACTTTGAGAGTGCTTGCCAGGGATAGAGTTTTTGCTTTTAGTTTCTCGTGAACATCTTTGATCGCCTGGTAAATGACATTGTCGAAAAGATAGAGACCGTATTTAACCTCATCCAGGACCGATGGCTTGAAATAGATAATATGGTCGGAGAGCCAGAGTGATTCAATGGCTCCTCGTAGACCTTCGTCTATCTGTTCTCTTTCCTGGACAGTGAGCGGGCTCAAATCTTTTCTGTAGAGATATCTAGCCATCTCCAACTGTTTTAAAAGCACCGTTCGGCGAGTGATCTCGGTTGGATGGGCGGTGAAAACTACCTGGATGTCCAGGTTAAACAAAATCGAGAGAAGGTGCTGTCGGGCAGTCTCCTCTTCCGACTGTTCCTTAATAATTGCCTCAATAGAGTATTTAGATAGATTGGCCTGGGCTTCGGAATCTAACTGCGCTTTGCGTCGGAGTCTATGATTTTGTTCGGCGATATTAATTAAGTCGAAATAGCATAAGAAAGCTTTGATCACCTTTTCCGCGTCATCAGAATCAATTCCGGTTACCAGGACATCCAGACGCTCTTTGAGAGCCTCAATCTCTTTGGCTGGAGCGTTCTCGCTATCCAGGCGATGCAAACCCTTGCAAATGGCCCTGAACTCTTCCACGAGTTCAAGAAGTTTTTCACCTTCCAGGCGCTTGATAGTATCACCAAGCATAAATCCTAGTTGCCGGACATCGTCTCTCAGCGGTTTGTTTCGTTCGGATAGATCACTGACTCGGTCTAGTGTGTTCATATTGGATAACCCTGGATAACCATTGTTGGGAATCCCTGATCTTACCATTGAGCAAATGAAATACCGGGGAATGACGTAATTATCGTAGTCCGGCTTTACGTTGTTTCTCTTCCCACTGCCTCAATTTCTTCACCCCTGTGGAGAAATCTGCCGATGTAACATAAAAATTGTGTTTCCCGTTGTCGAAGTCGGGATCTCTCACATAGTAGATGTAGTCGGTTTTGCTCGGGTTAAGTGCGGCTTTCAATGAACTCAAGCCTGGATTACTGACCGGACCCGGGGGCAATCCTCTGTATATTCTCGTGTTGTAGGGGGATTTTAGCTTAAGATCGCTCTGGTAGATCTTTCCATCATTTTTCCATTTGCCGCTCAGTTTCGAAGCATAGACAATGGTGGAATCCACGCTCAGTTTAATACCTTTTTTGAGACGATTGTAGATCACTGATGAGACCACCGGTCTCTCCTCCGCCAATTTCGCCTCCGTCTCTATGATAGATGCGATGGTGACAATCTCGTGGGCGGATAGCCCTTTGCTTTTAGTGTCTTCCAGGAGATTCTTGTTCCAGATCTCTTTGAAGCGATGCACCATAGCAGCCACCAACTCCCTGGCGGTTGTCTCCTTTTGCACATAGTAAGTGTCTGGAAATAAGTAACCTTCCAAATTTTTAGCCCCTGGGTCCAGATCCTTGATCAGGCTCACATCACCCAGGAGTGATAGCGCCTCTTTGCTGGACCTGAGTTTGAATGACTCGACTGCGGCAAGAGAATCCGCGACATCAAAAATGGTGGAACCTTCGATAACAGTCAGCTTCTGGTGCTCAAAACTGCCTGCTTCCATCACTTCAAGGACTTCTATGGGAGTAATCGGCGATTTGAATTTAAAGTCGCCGGCTTTTATGAGAGAGCGTTTGCCCTGCAGTTTTATATAAACTTTCAAAGGCAGCCTGGTTGTAACTATGCCCGCCTTTTCAAGCTTATTCAGAACCTCGTCGGTGCTCTCTCCTCGATTTATTGTGATGATAGTATCGGATTTGGTATGAACATTGGCCGTATTCAATTGCTCCCAGCCAAGGTAACCGACAAAAGCGCAAGCTGATAGCGAGAGCATGACCATTACCATTACTGTTACTAAAAATTTGACCATTACGAAACTAATTCACTCCTAATAGCCTGTGAATGGCGTACTTGCGTCTACTACCAGTTTCCAATCGCCTTTGATTTTCCGAAATCTCAGACATCGTTTTTTCAGTCTCAGATTCAAGTCAGTGGATCTGTCTCCCTCTTCGACAAGGCCGGTGATGGCACTTTCAGGGGTAATTCTTATAACATTGCTTTTGACCAGTTCATGACCCTCTTTGCCCAGGGCATAAACTGTCTCGCCACGTTTTTTTAGAATCACCTCCGAGAGCGGCAGGCAAGTGAGTTTCAAATCTTTTCTGTGCAGCATTTTCAATTCACTGGCCAGTGATTGAGTGAATGCCTCGGCAACCTGGGGTCTGATTCTCTTCTCGGCCTGGATGCCCGCAGCATAGAGCTTCTTAAGAGAGGCACTATCCCTGGATTTTATAGCGTTTAGATATCGACTGGCCATGGATCGTATATCTTCTCTCTCTTGAGCACTTAAGCCTTCGTTTTTTGTGATGCTGACAGGCTCTATAACCGTATTAAAGTCTACCTTATACTCTTTGATACCATGAACTCCGGGAATATCAATCTTTGAAATCATCTCTATTTTCGGTCCGGAGGTTCTCCGTTGAAGAACAACGGACAACTTATTTTTGTTACGGTCCGACGAGTCGGATTGATTGAGGCAAACCACCTTCAATGTATTCAAACCGCTTTTAATTGAGGCGGTTACATCCAGGGGGTATTGTAGCGAGCGTATCGGCCCACCGAGCACACTCTTATCATTCAGAAATATTGAATCTATCCTGTCCGCACTTCCCTTTACAACAACCATGAAGCAGCAGTGTTTGTTGCTTTCATCGGCAAGCATGGAGTTAGAGAGGGATTGCCAACCGACTATTGAAGAGAGCAAAAAGAGAACGCCGGGGATTAAGATTGTAAGCTTATTTTGCAAATCGGCTACCGGTTGGAATCAAATAAAGACTATACAAGGAGTAGACAATTAGAATTTTACCCTGTCTTGTATTGTTTGGGTTTTTCCTTGAGAAAAGGTGGTTCTTGTGAAGTTGCTTTTTATTTGTGTTGAGAATACCTGCCGTTCTCAGATGGCGGAAGGTCTCGCCAGAAGTCTGAATATTGAAGCTCACAGTGCGGGGATTCGTGCCGGTGCCGGTGTCAACGATAACGCGGTCAAGGTTATGAGAGAGATTGAAATCGATATATGCGACTATCGATCGAAAAGTATCGACCAGCTAGCTAATCGGATGAATTTTGAAGATTTCAATTTCATCATTTCTCTTTGTTCAGCGGATGCTCAAGATCTTTGTCCAAACAAGAATGCTTTAGTCGGTGAGTCTGAAAACAGCCCACGGGCGGTGCCTTTAAACTGGAATCTGGAAGATCCCAAAGGTAAATCCCTGGAAGTTTATAGAAGGGTAAGAGATGAGATCAAAGCAAATCTGGCAGGCCTTATCCATGGAACATCACCCCTCAATAATTCGTCAGCGACCAAGTGTTAAGCCCCTGGAGAGAGGTCTCTTGAAAACAATCGTTACTGTCCTGGTACTTTTTTTAACTATTCTGCCGGTTTTACCCGGTCTAAGTACCCTGGAAAATTCTTCTTTTTCCGGAGCAGGATTTCTCTTTGCCCGTGAAGCGATAAGGGTTGCTGTTCCTGCCACAACTGGTGGTGGCATCAGACCGCTCTCGGGGAACGTCTCGTCCAGGGGTAATTTGCAAGGTCTGAGCAGTGGTTATATACCGGGCATCATGGCAAGAACAGAGCCGGTGCGAGGACATGTCAGCGCCCAGGTAGTAAAACCTGATATCTATAAAGCCTGGCTGGAGAAAACACATCCGGGTTTTGCCCTCAACATCTCTAAGTATGGAGAGGAGTCGATCATCGTTGTTAAAGGACAATGGGATAGCTCCGATAAAATTCTAGATAAGTTCGCATTCAAGCATAGGAAAGTCTCGGGTAAAGACTTCAACAAACTTGATCTTGACCTATCGAGAACCAAATTGGTCATAGTAGATTGCGGTGCCAACCTGGATCAAATGGGGAAACAGAAGTTAAGACAGTTTGTTTACCAGGGTGGTTATTTGCTATCCACGGACTGGGACCTTGACGCATTCTTGAGCTCCACTTTTAGAAACTATGTGGTGTGGAACAGGGGTGTGAACCATAGTCTTATATATGATGCCAACGTTGTAAGTGCAGACTCGGTTCTGTTTAAAAACACCGTCACCTGTGCCCCGTGGAAGCTTGATCAGGAAAGTCATTTGATTCGCGTGGAGGCTCCCGGTAGAGTAAGGGTGCTGATTGAAAGCCAGCGGTTACGCAAAGATGATCCCGACGGCAGGGGGATTCTGGCGGCGGCATTTCAATTCGGCAAAGGTTATGTTCTTCATATGGCCGGACACTTCGACAATAACAGCGGCATTCCTATTAAACATCGTCTGCCGGACCCGGCCCCGGTTATAGTTATTAGTCTCAGGCAGGCCCTGGCTACCAACTTTTTGGTGGCATCATTTAAGGGTGAACCGATTCCGGTCAGGTGAATCTAGCACCAGGCTAATATCCGAAAAGCGCTCTCAGTCCAGTGTTTAAAATAGTGTTTCCTGTCGACTGTTGAGGATAGTAAGGGGTCCCGTAGCCTCCGCCATAGTAGGGGTTCTGGGCGGGATAACCATATCCATAACCGCCATAATAGGGATTTGCAGCACCGTAGGGGCTACCATAGTAAGGACTGCCGTAGGAGTTGTTGTATCCACCGTAGTACGGATTGGGTTGATAGTAGCCTCCGTTACTCTGGGCGGCCTTATTTAACATGTATGCTCCTGCCACAGGTGCAGCTACTTTTAATGATTTGCCCAGGATATTTCCGATGGTGCCGGTGGCGCTTTTGAGTTTGCTGCCGCCGCCTGATCCGGTACTGCTTGGAGTATCGTTAACCGCAGAACCTCCACTTAAGTCAGTCTGATTGCCGCTCTCTATGAATGTCCCGGGAGCCGAAGATTGAGCGTCATAGCTATTGTCATATTGAGTAGAAGAAAAACCACCCGTGGTGCCATTAGAGTTGCTGAAGGCTTGACTGTTCTGGTTCGATAGCGGCTGACTTTGCTGGGCCTCACCGTAGTAAGTATTCTGCATCTGCATGGGGTTGCCATACTGTTGACTACCTTGATAAGCACCCTGATTTTGCATCTGCCCTTGCATCTGACTCTGCATCTGGTTGCCATACTGATACTGGTTTTGGTTCTGACTGCCGAACTGATTCTGATCACCAAACTGGTACTGGTTTTGTGGCGTTTGTTGGTAGTTGCCCTGATTCCAATTTTGCGCCCGGGCTGCTTCGGCTGAGACAAAAAGCAATATGCTTAAAGTCAGGACCAAAGATTTGGCTAATGCAATCATTTCAGAATTCTCTATAGTAATTATGTTCAGAATAGTCTTAGTACTTCGGGATGTCAATAGCAAATACCCCTGAGCATATGGTACTTTCGTTGACGTCCTCGGGTGATGATGGAGTCCATGGAGTTAAGATGGAAAAAAAGCTCAACAGTGAACAGATAAACAGCCTCTCTGAAGCTGACTCTCTTGCCGACAAAGGCAAACTTTACTTCGAGCATGGTCGTTTCGAAGAAGCCAAAGGATTCTACAAGCAAGCCCTGGATAAGCGCTCCAGCGTCCTCGGTAAAGATGATCCCACCGTCGCCGCAGCCATGCATGGTCTGGCAAAATGTCTGGGCGAGCTTAAGGAGTACGAGGCTGCCTACAAAGAATTTGATGAGGCGGTACAGGTTTACGAGAAGTTTTACTATGACGCCCACTATGACCTCGGCCCGGTCTTACTGGACCACGCCTCATATCTGATGCGTGAAGGCAAGTGGGAAGAGGCCGAACCTCTTTGTCTCAGAGCCCAACAGATCTTTTCTAAAACCTTGAGCGGAGAGCACAAACTGAATCTTGAGTCCACTTACCGGCTGGCGATTATCTACCGGAAAGTCGGCAAGCAAGCTGATGCCCTCAAACTTTTCGTGCGAATCAAAAAAGTTCTCGAGAGCCCCTATGGTCCATCCGAAGAGTTTAAATATCTAGAGGCACTGATCCAAGAGGATCAGGGCAAACCCAAAGAAGCCGAGGCAGCATTTTTAGAGGCTATCAAAGGCTTTGAAAAGAGACGCAACCTGCCGAGATTGGCGGATTGCCTCAGGAGTTATGCCGAGCTTCTCACCAAGCAAGGGTTAAAAGAGAAAGCTGAAGCCATCGAAGCCAAAGCGCAAGAGTTCGAAGAGAAGTCGACCGGACTCTCCTACTCGGGAGCCATCTTTACTTCAACCCTATTGAAAGCTTGATCTATCCCTGCTTTTACTGATTGAGTCCTTCAGGAAACTCTGCCGAACCGGTGGCAACGAAATTCATCGGTGCCGGTGGTCCAAGACCCGGGACTGTACCAATCCAGGGGATAGAGCTTAGGTCCATGAAGGGTCCCACATTAAAATTGGCACGCACTTTGTATTCGTAGGTGTTGGTGTTTGGATCGGCTGTGACTGGAATCGGTGTATTCACCGGATACTCGTTAGCCGTTCCTGAACCACCGTAGGGAGTCGCTACTACGGAAAGATCGATCCCGCTCCCGCCGGCTCCACCTATGGCGCTCAGTTTGGCAAACTTTCCAAAACCGCTGCTCTGGAAGTATGCACTCTCTTGCTGCACCACGTTGAGCGCTTCAGTGTACGTGGACTGGGTGGACGCTCTGCTGGCAGCTTGCTTGGCGCATAAATATGCGGTTCCCACCCCCGCTGCGAACATTATGAGATTTATGAGGGGGAAAAGAATTATCAGAAAAAATATAAGCAATGCAGGAGCAAATTCTGCCGTTGTCGCTCCGCCGCCATATTGATCCCTGGCGCGTCTTTTTCTTCCCTTAAAGGTTTTCATACTAAGGCTACTAAGGCTATTCACGATTTCTACCTGATTATAATGAGACAATCTGACAAGGGGCTCTAATACGTTTATACCACGCTCTTGTCAGTCTTACTGGCTATTCGGCAAGACCCGGCAATCTCAACCAGACATCTTCTTCAATCCGATCTATTCCTGTCAGGGTGCCTCTATGCAGCTCTATCACCTGACTAGCCATATCGAGGCTCAGGGTAGGGATAAGTTTGAACTCTTCATTCTCGCCGCTCCCCTTTGCCTTTTGGGCATCCAATTCAAGGCTGAAACGCAGGTCTGCCCATCCATCCTTGTCGGAGCTGGAAACTTTGATCATAACCAGACCTGGGCAGTGCCCCATAAAATATCGAAAAATCTGGGCTAAAGCCTGGGGCA
>JAUIJG010000187.1 GCA_030431355.1 bacterium | reverse complement strand
CGAATCATCGACGCCTTTCCTGCCGATCAACAACAACAGATAAGGATAATGCTCTCCGGTAGTTTGATCGGTGTTGTCAGCCAGACTCTCTTACCTAGAATTGAAGAACAGGCAGGCGGAAGCCCAATAACCAAAGGAAGAATTATGGCAACCGAAGTTCTGATCAACACTCCGGCAATTGCCAATTTGATTAGAGAAGCCAAGACTGAGCAACTTTATACGACAATGCAGATGGGAACCAGGTTAGGCATGCAGACCCTGGAGCAATCCCTGGCCAACCTGGTCAAAGCCAATGTCATCTCCACGGAAGAGGCCATGGCCAAAACTTCCCGCCCGGATGATCTTAACCAGATGCTAGGCACAGGCAAGACCAACCGAGACAATTCCCCGGGAAGTACTCCGGATAGAGAAAGAAAAAGCATGTTCGGAAGGTTCTGAAATAGTCCATGGAATTCGTATATAAGGTTAGAGATGGTCAGGGTAGAGTTACCGAATCGGTAGCCCAGGCTGAATCCGCCTCAATTTTGCGAACCAGGTTAACGGCAAGGGGCATGGATGTGCTCGAGATCCGCAGCCGCAAAGGGCTATCCATGGGCAGCCTGGATGAGACCTGGGAATCTTTTCTAGAGTCAACCTCCACCGTCACTCTCAAAGACATGGTTATCTTCTCCCGTCAATTCGCAGCCATGATTAGCTCCGGCGTAGCCATGCTGCGCACCCTCTACATAATCGTGGAACAGTGCCCCAACAGGAAGCTACGCAGAGCCCTGGATGAAGTAAGGGTGGCGGTGGAATCAGGTCTAAACCTTTCCGATGCCCTGGAAAAACAATCCGGAGTATTCGACTCCCTTTATGTGTCCATGGTAAGGGCCGGAGAAGCCGGTGGTATTCTCGCCGCCGTACTGCAAAGGCTGGCAGACTACCTTGAATACAAAGAGAAACTAAATCAAAAGGTCAAATCAGCCCTGGTCTATCCCACCGTAGTCCTATTGGTTGCCGTGGCTGTCTTTTGGGCGATGCTCACCTTTGTGCTTCCGGTCTTTGAAGGACTATTCAATAATATAGGCGGTGAGTTACCGGAATACACCAAATTTTTGATATCTCTATCAGTGTATGTCCGCTCCATCTGGATGGCACTATTTGCGGTGGCATGCGTAATCCTCGCCTTTTTCCTGCGCCGCTATAACCAGACAGAGATTGGCAGACTGCAAATAGACACTGTTAAACTCAACGTCCCCCTGGTGGGAGACTTGATTAAGAAGGTGGCTATCGCCAGATTCAGTCGTACATTCGGCACCCTCATAAGAGCGGGAGTACCGATGCTCAGTGCGCTGGAGGTGGTCAAAGACACGGCGGGCAACGCTGTTGTCTCCGCCGCAGTGGACAAAATATACGTGGAAGTGCGCCAGGGAGGTAGCATCTCCCAGCCCATGTCCAGAACATCTATCTTCCCTCCCATGGTTACCCAGATGGTGGCGGTGGGTGAGGAGACCGGTAAGCTTGACGACATGCTCTCCAAAGTGGCGGATTTCTACGACATGGAGGTGGAGAACGCCGTGGACCAGCTCACATCCGCCCTGGAACCGATTATGGTTGTGACCATCGGTGGGGTTGTCGGCTCCGTAGTGGTGGGAATGTATCTCCCCATATTCACGGTCATAAATCAGCTCCATTAATTAAATTTGGAAACGGACGGTTTTCCACATTGACAACCACCCCCTCCAAGATTAAACTCATATAATCACTCGCACACATACCATATTTCGTCATCGGGAGGGCAGGACTGATGGGCGACCGAATAGAGCAGGGCGACGCCGGCAAAGGCGCAGCCAGCAACACAGCCGACGGAGATTCCGGTTTTAGAGGATTCGTTAGCGACCTCTGGAGCAAAGCAGGCAAAGGGGCATCCGATTTGAGGGATGCTGGAGCAGACTTACTAGAAAAAGGCCAGGAAGCCGGCGGCAAGCTGGTGGACAATGTCCGGGAAGAATTGCAGGATGTCGATACCGACAAGCTGAAAGAGCAAGGTAAACAGGCAGCCAAAACTGGCATAGACGTATACCAGGGAGAGAGAAGCACCGGAAACGATGTTGTTGACGGAATCATAGATTTCGGCAAAGAGCTCAATCCTTTCAAGGGCGCCACGGACAAAGCAGTAGAGCTGGGAGAGAAGGGGATCGATGGAAAACCGATAACCCAGGAAGATATGAAGGACGCTGCCAGAGAAGTGGCCGGAAGCGCCGCCCGCAGCTTCGTCCCGATTCCGGGCTCCGAAACGCTGCAAAAGGTGGACCGCCTTCAGCAGCTGGACAAAAAATATGGCATCTCCGATAGAGTCGTTGACGCCGTGAATTCCGGTGGCGACCAGGCCGGAGATAAATCCGGAGCCGAGGAGGCCGGTGCAAACCAAGAGCTTCCCAAGGTCGACATTGTCGATGATGCGGTGGATGGCGCCAAGAAACTGGGCAGACGCTTCGGCGGATTCCTCAGAAGTCTTGGTGGAGACAATGACAAAAACGACAAATAGCTAGATATAAAGCTGCTTGAAGACACCCTGGGCAAAGAGCGATTCGGAAACATCCGTGGAATCGCTCATCAAATCCACATTGCCCAGGAGTCTGGTCTGAGTCAACTTGAGAACATCCGCGTCTTCTATCTCTTGTTTTATGGCACTGGAATAATCGCCCATGCTTATCACTTTGTAAGGTCGGTCATGAAATGGACGAGCCTCCACCGGTAATGGTGCGGTAATTCCGAGTTCATTGTGTTGCTCGGCGACCACTTTGTATGCTTTAGCCAGACATCGTTCTCGATCCTGCCAGGTCTCGCTTTTCAAGGTACTTTCAAGGTGCGGCTTCAAAAACATCGCTATCTTGAGCCGACCAAAAGCGGTTCCAAACCACTTCTCGTAGGGCGGATACTGCTTCTCCATAAAGAATGAAAGCCTCATCAAGTCTCGGACCAGACCTGCCGCTATCAGTGATGAGCCGATCTCATCACCAACGTCACCGGCTCTTCCCATCAGGTGTTCAGCCTGTTCAATCCTCATCCAGCAGGAAGCAAGCAGGTAAAGCCAGAGATCGTGGGGATAGTAATCAATCCTGGAGAGCTTGAGAGAAAGCTCCAGGTCATCCCTGAACAACCGTCCGGACTTAAGACTACGCAGCTTTTGCTGGGGGATGACCAACCAATCTTGAACTTTAAGCGGCTCATTCAGCCCCGAGCCGACTCCGATGTAGGATTCGATAAACTGGATAAAACTGTATATTTCCACCCGGTGATTAACAAGACCTTCGTTATCGTAATCGAGAAGCTGTACACAAGCATTTCCCGTATCACCGCCGGCAGGAGTAAAGCTGGTGGGATAGCCCAGAAAACGGTGGGGGAGTTTATGGCTCAAGACTACCTTCATTGAGCCGGAAAGCTGCTCATATTCATCCTCTTCAAGGAAGATCATCACCCGTGGACCCCAGTGATGATCGGAGCTCATTTCGTTGTCAAAGCCGAGTACTTCCGAACCGGGACCGATTAATCCGGCAGAATAGGAAAGGTCCGGATTAAGTTCGCCGACAATCGGCTCCACCACCTCTTCGAAAAAGCGCTCGGCAAGCTCCATGCCGGGCAAAAACTTCTGTCTTTCAACCATAATATTGCCTACCTGAATAGAGCTAGAGATTATACCCTTAAATAGCAAAGCAGCGCCGGGGGCTAATTGCGCAGGAAGAAGAGAAGGAGAGATTGCCATCATTAGTGGTGGTAGCGAACACAACCGAGGTTAATCTGTAAAGCCCTTCAAACTTCAAAGTTAATTGCGAACATGGGTAAAAATGGGCAAAACCGTTTGCATTCCCCCTATACTGCGGTTAAACTGGCAATAACTAAATACCAGTTCCTCTAAAAAAGGTAGAAAAATAGGGAGACTCAGATGCGTGTTCTTGTAATCGGTGGTACCGGTTTCATCGGTTCTTTTGTCGTAAGAAATCTCAACCAGGAAGCTCATGAAGTCTATGTCATGCACCGTGGCCGCAGCGAGGCCGAGTTTCCCAGGGGCGTTAATTCGGTCATCTGTGACCGCTCCAAGATTCGCGAACTAAAGAGGACTATGACAGAGGTCAATCCGGATGTGGTGATTGACATGATCCCCAGGACTGCCCAGGAAACCTGGAGCGTACTCACCAGTGTGCCTGAAACCCTGAAACGTCTGGTCATGGTTAGCAGCATCGATGTCTACAGAGCTTACAATCGCCTTCGTAAACTGGAGATAGGCACCTACGACGAAACGCCTCTCAAAGAAGATGCTCCATTGAGGGAGCTTCTGTTTCCTTACCGGGGCAACGCCGTGGACGCGCTCCACACATCCTATATGTATGAGAAGCTTCTGGTGGAAGGCTTGACTCGAAGCGATACGAAAGTGCCATCCACGATATTGAGATTACCGGTGGTATTCGGACCTAATGATCCCCAGAGCCGCACCTTTGAGTATGTCACCAGAATGCATGAAAAGAGACCGGCAATTCTTCTGGGCAAAAGGCAAGCCAACTGGCGAGTAACTCGCGGATACGTCGAAGATGTGGCAGCTTGCATCTCCGCCTGTGCCGTCAAAGACGATGGAGACAGTCATGTATTCAACGTGGGAGAAAGAGAAGCGGTAACCGAGAAAGACTGGATAAACATGCTGGCCCGGTCGATGAACTGGGACGGGGAAATCATCTCGGTGGAAGACTCCCAACTACCTAATCATATAAGGGAAGATTTCGACTGGGATCAAGACCTGACCATCGACTGCCAGGCCATCGCAAGATATCTGGGAAGCAATAAGAAGACAGACATAGAAGATGCTCTTGCCAAGACAATAAGCTGGCAAATAGAAAATCCTCTGAAAAAAATTGATCCGGCGGAATATGCCCTGGAGGATCAAGTTATTAAATCAGCCCCCAGACTGGTAAATCCAAGTAGGGCCTGACTTAAGACCAATTATTCGACCCCTGACAACACACACAAATATACGCTAGAGATGCATTATTGATAAGTTTGCAGGGAAAGTAGACCGATTTTGGCCCTAGCATTTAAATAATTTGTTTGATAAATTGCCTAAAGGCCATACAATAGAAATTACCGGGTTAGATAAACAAAGATGGTGAGCAGAAGTTTGCAGACAAAACGGTCAGCTCAGGGACATTCAAAGAATCCCAAATCAGATACTTCCAAACAGCATGACCAGATTCATGAATGGCTTGCTAAGTATTCTTCCACGCGCGATCCAGCGCTGAGGGACTCTATAATCCAGGCAGCCCTGCCGCTGGTAAAACGAATCGCCTATGGATTAGCAAGACGTTCGACAGACCCTGTCGAGGACTTGATTCAGGTCGGAAGCATCGGCCTCATCAAAGCAGTGGATCAGTTCAAACCGGACGCGGGAGCGAAGTTTCAGACTTACGCCACCCACCTTATAACCGGGGAGATCAGGCACTATCTCAGGGATAAGACCGCTATGATCAGAGCTCCAAGGGAGCTTCAAGAGCTGTCTTTCAGAATCAATCGCTTGGTTCAGAACCTCACAGCCCGTCTGGGCAGAGAACCATCGGACACCGAAATCGCAAGCGAGCTGGAAATTCCTGTCTCCCGGGTGAACGAAGCCTACGAAGTTGATCGTAGACGGACCCTCATTTCCCTGGATCAGGCTCTCTCCAACGACGCCGGCTCCGAACAATCTCTGATAGACACCCTGGTGGATGGCAGATATCACAACAATCAACTTGCCAAAGAAGATCGTTTCATGCTGGCGGAAGCCATCAAGCAACTAAGAGATGGTCTCCGGGAAGTGGTCCAGCTTACCTTCTACGAAGACCTGAGCCAGACAGAAGTGGCAAGACGCCTGGGTATTTCCCAGATGCAAGTCTCCAGAAGATTGCGGGCGGCAACCACAGAGTTACACAAGATCATCACCCAGAAGAGTAAAAAGGCACCTAATCAGAAAGGTAGCTAAATGGTCCCTGAGGATGTGATTACCGTTGTCGGTCTTAGCAAAGACCGGGTAAGCAGCTTTTTGCGAAAACGGATAAGAACCCTGGACCAGCTGAATCTCTCCGTTCACAGGGGAGAGACCTACGGATTGCTCGGACCGAATGGAGCGGGCAAAACCACAACAATAAAAGTATTGCTGGGCCTTCTGCGACCTGACTCCGGTGAGATAAGCATTCTGGGAAAACCTCCAGGTCATCCGGAAGCCCTTAAGTCCATCGGCTTTTTACCGGAGAATCCTTACTTTTACTCCCATTTGACCGGCATGGAGTTTCTGGAATTTGTCGGCCAACTGTTCGGTCTTGAAGGCTCCCAGGCGGATCTCAGAAAACGAAGAGAAGAGTTGGTAGACTCTGTCGGTCTCAGCCGCCAGTGGGCGGATAAGCCGATGAATCAATATTCAAAGGGTATGCTTCAACGTCTGGGAATTGCTCAGTCTCTGGTTAATGATCCCGAGATTTTGTTTCTGGATGAACCGATGAGCGGCCTCGATCCAATAGGAAGAAGAGATATAAGAGAGATTCTCCATCAATTGAAGAAGCAAGGAAAAACCGTATTTTTCAACTCCCATCTCCTCCCTGACGTAAACGAAGTATGCGATCGCATCGGCATTATGAACCAGGGCAAACTTGTTGCCGAAGAAGAGATTGCCAACATCTCCCGGGGAGACAGCTATAAAGATCTGGAAGACTACTTTCTGGAAAAGATAGAAACTTCCGCAGAGGATAACGATGCAGAAGGTTAAAGCCACTTTCGCCATAGCGCTCAATACTTTCAGGGAGTCGGTCAGGGACCGGGTTTTGTACGCTTTTTTTATTTTCGCCTGCTCGATAACCATGCTGGGAATCGTTCTGGGCTCGCTTTCCATTGGCCAGGAGATTCGCATAATAGAAGATCTGGGTCTATCGGTAATAGCCATAATTGGCGGAATCATAACGGTCTTCACCGGCACAAATCTTGTGTACAAGGAATTGGATAGAAGAACAATATATGTAATTTTCTCCAAACCGGTTACCAGCTGGCAGTTTATCCTTGGAAAATACCTGGGACTGGCGCTCTGCATTATCCTGGTGACCGCAGCCATGGGCTTGTTTTTGGCGGCTCTCGTTTGGATGGTGGAGCCGAACCACCAGATTCAGTTGCACCTACCCTGGCTCGCAGGAGCACTCAGTCTGGTACTGGCCGAACTTCTATTCGTACTCGCCATAGCCACATTTTTTTCAACCTTCTCCACACCTATCATGAGCGTTATCTTTACTCTGTCCATCTGGTTTATCGGCCATCTTGGAAGCTCCCTGCTTGAGCTGAGCAACATGTCGCAAAATCAGATAGCAAAAACGCTATTGAGCTCTATTTATTGGGTATTACCTGATCTAGCAGGGTTGACTCGTATCAGGCTGGAGCTTACCTACATGGAACCTCCATCCCCGGAAATCCTCAGTTACCTTGTGTCTTATATAGCTGCTTATGTAGTATTGCTACTGGGTCTGGCGGCTCTGGTCAACGAAAGAAGAGAATTCCCTTAAGTGCAAGCTTTATTTCAAGACAACTCTTTTCTAAGCGGGGATCAATACGCGCTTGCCCGGATCGTACTGGTGGTGGTGCTCGGAATCTGCGTCGGCAGCTTTCTCAATGTGGTGGCACTTAGATCCCTCAAAGAAGAGTCCTGGGTCTTTAAACCTTCCTACTGCCCCCATTGCGAAACACGGCTTGGCATCCTGGATTTGATTCCTATAATTTCCTACTTAATGTTGCAGGGGAAATGCAAAAGCTGTTCTAAGTCAATAAGCTGGCAATATCCAGTGGTAGAAGCCTTCACCGGATTGATGTTTTTCCTTGTGTTCAGCGCCTTTGGACTCACCATACACGGACTAGCCATGGCATTTTTCGGCTCAGTCCTTATCGCCGTTTGTATTACCGACTTTAGAGAAAAGCTGATTCCCCATGAAATAACCTATCCAGCCATGTTGCTCGGCATAGTTTATCGATCATATTTTCTTTGTGACCGAAACGATCCCACCGTAATCAGTCATTTTGTTGGCCAAATGGCTGAAAAAGCAAAAGGGATCACGTTCAACTATCTGTACACCATGGATACATTAAGCTATGTAGGCTTTCACCAGGACTTGTTTTTCAACACCATGGCCGGAATCGGGATCAGCTACATAGTCTTCGACTATATCGATTTCTACGGACTGGTGGTGCTTAAATTTTTGCGGGATGGCGAAGAAGAGGAAGAGAAAGAAGAAGAAGATCCTCTACTGGACAGAGTTTTTGAGATTGAAGAGGAAGAGTACGACGAAGAAGCAAACATTGTTATGGGAGGCGGAGACGCGGTCCTATCGGCGGTGATAGCCTCCTGGCTGGGATTGCAGGGTATGCTCGTCTCGGTTATGCTCGCCTTCCTGGTCGGTTCACTGATGGGAGCGGTCTATTTATTCGTCGACATGCGTCGCAGAAAAGTTTTGCATACGATCAAGAAACCGTTTCTTATAGGTTTCGCCGTGGGAGCAGCCCTTCTCTCCATACCGCTTCTGGCTTTCGGAAGCCTTACTGGAAATATGAAACCGTGGATGAGCCCTCAGCTTCTATCCCTGGCCTTGATGGGCGGCATCGCCGGCGGATTAATATCTGCCATTTTCTCCGGCTCGAAATTCCAGGCCCGCTTTCCTTTCGGACCATCCTTGGCGATCGGAGCAGCATTTGCTATGTTTATAACTGTTCCTGGTGCCCTGGACGGTGTCATGGGCATACTACAACAAGCGTATTTCATCCAGTGATACTAAGCTAAGGCTCCAGAGTGTTTGGATTTAGAAGAAAGCAAGCGCCACTAATAGGCATAGATATCAATAGTGATGCGATCACTATGGCCCAGCTTGAGAAAACGCGCAACGGCATAGAGGTCGTGCATTTTGCCTCCCTTCCCACGCCGGCCAACACAATTAGAGAAGGACTCGTTACCGACCCCCAGACCCTGGGCGCCCTGATAATGGATCTCTTCGTCCAGGCAGGAATTCCCGCATCAGGTCCCTCACCGACAATCAACACAACCATTCCGGCCCAATCGGCAGTTATCAGATTAATGCCTGTCCCCACCGGAATGCCGGCCGATGAGCTGGCGGAAGTTGTCACCCAGGAAGCCACCACCCATGTTCCGTTTCCGATTGCCGACGCCAATCTCGACTGGTCTTTGATGCCGACCACGGAAAGAACAGACCCGGATGGAGTAAGAAGAGTCGACGTCATACTGGCCGCGGTGCAAAGATCAATTATCGAATCTTATTGGCGCACTGCCGACAGTGCCGGCGCTCTACTGGGCAAAGTTGAAGTCTCTTCCCTGGCAGCCATCCGTGGACTGTCCCTGGGAGGCTTCGATTCCATCGACAGAGTAAGCATGACGGTCAACTTGCGTCAGGATGCCACCGACATCAACTTTATCAAAAACACAATGCCCCTGTTCGGGCGCTCGGTAATCATCGGTGTCGAAACACTGACGGAGGCGATATCTAGAAGCCTTGGTATGGACTATGAAGACGCCCTTGATCTTCTACCCGACATACCACTCTTCGGAGCCCCGCCTAGAAACGAAAAGTTGGGTGAAGCGGCCCAGGTGGCACGGACAATCTTCAGCGATATAACCGATGAACTGGAACGCTCTCTTGAATTTTACGAATCCCAGGCAGGCCAGGTAAAGCTTGACGAAATCATTCTCACGGGACCCGGATGTACTTTAAAAGGTCTCGATAAATTCGTGCAAAGCAGAACCGGTATCAATACCATATACGGAGACCCGCTCAAGCATATAACCTACGATGACAGCACGATCTCCAACCGCGTGAAACCTATAATCACATCACTGATAGGGTCCGCGGTTGATCCATCCCTGAATCCCGGCTTCACCGTAG
>JAUIJG010000607.1 GCA_030431355.1 bacterium | reverse complement strand
CTCAGAATCCTCAGCACCTGCGAAGTGGAGAACGGCGATGCACGCCACCAAAGTCGTGACGGCCAAACCCAGGGAGAGCACGATTTTCAGTCCGTGAACCAAACGGGCCAAAGTGTTGGGGAGAACCAGCTCGGCTAGCGGTAGCAATACTTCCAGCTCTGCATCATCATCGGAGAGAAAAAAGCTCAGCAACAACGAACTGGTAGAGGAGATGTTGGAAGTTCACCGTCCCCGTGGAAAAATACCCGCCGTCAGCGGTAGTTTTGTCACCAGAAGTAAAGAGATACTGGTCGGTCTTCCCAGATATATTCTACTCATGATGCATGAGAGAAAAGCCAGAGTCCACCTTGTACCGGCCCTGGTGGAGACCGACTATCGCATGCAGAATGTTCGACCAAGGGGTTATGACGAAGGCTCAAGCTGGCAGAACAGTACTGCTATGTGCTCCGGTCGAAACCTTTATATAGCCCAGTATCGAAAAGATTCACGCACCGGCAACTATGTTTCTACGGACATGGAGATAGGCTCTATTCGCCATGAAACAGGGCATTGTGTCGATTACTGCCTCGGTTACATTAGCCAGAAAGACAAGTTCCGTCACGCTTATCGACTGGACGCGGCCCGGGTGCCGGCAGCAGATCGTAGTCGCCTGGATTACTTTCTGCAAGCTGCCAGCGGTGGGCCTTCGGAGACGTTTGCCGAGCTATGCTGCCATCGCTTCGGGGGAGAGACCGACGAATGGAGAATCGTCACCTGCAACAAAGTCAAACAGTATTTCAAAGGACCAGACGCCATTCTAGAAGGCTATCTCAAGAGTATCGAGCAAAAATATCAAGGCAAATGAACCTTGGTCCTATATATACGCGAATCAGGCACGACCCAAAAATCGGTTATGATCTACCTCTGGGCAGAAGCCGGTAGACAATCTGTTGTCAACCGCTCGCTGCCAACCACCTTGCTTGAATAAGAGGCTTGATTAAAAGACGGAAACTGAATAGAAACACCGTCATCAGGCAAATACCGGAAAACAGAAGAAAAACAATAAGGAAGGAATTAGATGTCCAACAGCGTGGCAAGCATTTTTCAGCTGGGTAAAGACGAAACCGAATATCGCTTATTGACCAAGGAGTTTGTCTCCGAGCAGGATATTGACGGCAGAAAGATCTTGAAAGTGGAGAAAGAGGGGCTGAGATCGCTGGCTAAACAAGCCTTCACCGATATTTCCCATCTACTGAGAACCAGCCACCTGGAAAAGCTAGCCGGCATTCTAAAAGACCCGGAAGCATCAGACAATGACCGTTTCGTCGCCCTGGAGCTTCTCAAGAACGCCAGTATAGCTGCCGGCGGCACCCTGCCTATGTGCCAGGATACCGGAACCGCCATCATCGTCGCCCATAAAGGTGAAGATGTCTACACCGGTCTTGATGATGCAGCCATTCTCGCCGAGGGTGTCAAAAAGACCTACGGCGAATGCAACTTGCGTTATAGCCAGATGGCACCACTGACCATGTACAAAGAAGCCAATACAGGAAGCAACCTGCCTGCACAGATAGAGATTCACGCGGACCCGGGCAGCGAGTACGAGTTTTTATTCATCGCTAAAGGCGGCGGTTCTGCCAACAAGACATTTTTAATGCAAGAGACCAAATCAGTCTTGAATCCAGATTCTTTGAAAAAACTGCTCACTGAAAAGATAGCCAGCCTGGGTACATCGGCTTGTCCTCCCTACCACCTGGCAATAGTTATCGGTGGACTCTCGGCGGAGCTCACTCTCAAAACTGTAAAACTAGCCAGTTGCCACTATCTCGACAGCCTTCCCACTCAAGGAGACGAAAGTGGACGAGCTTTCAGGGACTTGGA
>JAUIJG010000186.1 GCA_030431355.1 bacterium | reverse complement strand
GAGCCTACCTGCCCTTGATGAGAAGACTGAAGTCGTAGGGGAAGTTCCAGTACGTCCTGAACTTGCCGTGAACAAATTGGCTGTCGGTCTCAGTAAGATTGACATGCAGAAGCTACACGACAATTATATAAACGACAGACATCGGTTGGTGAGAGCTGCCGACCAACTTGCGCTGCTTGGAAAGAAAGCCATGCCGGTTGTGGAGAAAGCACTTCCCCTGGAAGACGAGTTGCTTACGCTCACCCGTGATGTCAGGTCGGCTTTGTCTAAAATCAATAAGCTGACCGATGATCCTAAGATTGGCAAGGAGCTGAAAGAAGCAGGCAGGGAAGCCAGGGAGACTGTCCGTACAATACAATCCATAGTGCATGAGATTAACACCACCGTCAAAGATAAAAATGTGAGAAAGGACCTCACCGACAGTATCAGGAGGTTGTCCGACGCTTCGAAGAGCGTGGAGAGATCTGTATATGCTCTAGAGAGAATAGCCGGAGACAAAGAGTTGCGCACTGATATAAAGGACGTGCTTAAAGAAGCTAAGAGTGTGCTCGGTAAAGCCGACAAGTTATTGAACAGCGGAGAGTTTTCTAAAGACATCAAGAGCACCATAGTGAAAACCGAAAAGACCGTTGAAGACTTGGATAAAGTTGCTCGACAACTGAATCAAATTCTGGACAAACGATTCCCGATGATGCATCTTATGTTCGGGCGTCCGGGGCACCTTCCCAGGGAGCAGAAGAAAGAGGTTCAAAAATAGGTCTTATTCTGAAAACGGGATCTTAGCCCGGTAGTCCCAGTCTCTTAACTCTTTTTTGATCAGGGCGCAGTCTTTTCTTATCGTAGAAAATCTTGTGATTGCCTTCAATGATATATTCGGATTATTTTCTATACAAAGTTTCTTGAGCGACTTCATCTTTGAGAGTTGGTTCAAGCCTTTGTCATCTATGAAGTTTTCATCAATATTCAACTCCACAAGATCCATTTGGCAGATTGGAGCAATATCCTTGCTCCTCAATTGAAGACCAGATATGTCCAGCGCCTCCAGATTTCGCAAGCTCTTAAGTTTTTCCAGATTCTCTTTTTTGAATCCGCTCTTGGCCAGATCCAATCTCTCCAGATTTTTTAGAGCCGACAACTTTTCTAGAGATTTGCCCGTGAAGTTGTCGCACTTTTCCAGGCTTAGTCTGGTCAGTCCTTTCATCTCCACCAGTTTATCGATTACTCTATCTCCGATAATGGTGTCACCAACATTCAAGTCCAGAAGGGATTTTATGGACAATGCTTCCAGCAGAGACTCTTCTTTATAGCCCTGACAGCTAAAGAGTTGCAGTACTTTTAAGTTCCGCAATTTTCCTATGGAACTCATGTTTCTGTCGCTGATCGTACAGTCGGTCAATCTCAATCCTTCCAGATTAAGAGTTTGAATGATATCGAACCCGGTGCCACGCATATCGTCGCTGGCCATGGTCAGATATCTGATGTCTTTTCTTCCCTTAACGAGCTGAAGATGCTCCGCGGTGTTCATGCCATATAGGTCGTGCCATTCGATATCGCCTAACTTTTTCTTCCTTACGTCATGGACATCTATGGCGCTGCTGCCGTCAGAATAAAGATCATAGTGCTCTTTCATTTTTAGCGGTTTATTGGTCAAGATTCGCTCTGGTTCGGATCTGTCGAAAATAGCAAGAACCTGGGACGCTATGAGTGTGCACACAATGCTGGTAACGACTAAGGAGCCGGCTAATTTCCAGAGAAATTTATTGTCAGCCTTCTTGTCGGACTCATCTAACTTCAGCTGAATGGCAGGTTGACTGTTTAGCGTTCTGAGAACTTCATTAACCGCCTGGTGCAATTCTTTTCCGTCGGCGTATCTGTTTTTGGGATCAAGAGAGAGGCACTTCTCCACGAGTTTGGTCACAGAAGGATGGAATTCACGGTCTGAAACTTCACTTATTGATGGGGCTTGTTTGGATGCCAGAGAACTGATGGTGGCAAGGGAATTGTTCTCATTGTGAGGGAGGCTGCCGGTCAACATCTCAAAAGCGACACAGCCACAGCTGAAAATATCGGAGGCGCACAAAACTTCCCGGTTGCCTGCCGCTTCCGGGCTCATATAGGCTGGCGTGCCGATGATACTTCCCGTGGAGGTAAGTGCCTGGTTTGACTCTTCCATCATCATCTTGGCCAGACCAAAGTCAGCTAAGCGAGCGACGAAGCTATCTTCTTCGCCCCTGGAGAGAATAATGTTGGCCGGTTTGATATCGCGGTGGAGAATCTCTTTATCGTGGGCATGGGCAAGGCCAGAGGCAATGTCCCTGAGAATGTACAGTGCCTCTTTCTCATCCAGGGTCCCTTTTCTCTCCAGCAACTCTTTCAGGTTTTCACCCGGACAGAACTGCATAACCAGCTAAACCTGGCCATCTTTCGACTGGCCAAAATCATATACCTGGACTACGTTCGGATGATTGAGCTTTGCTGCGAGTTTTGCTTCTTTATGAAAACGGGCAATGTCTTTGTCCCTGGCCGAATCTTTCAGGACCTTGATCGTCACTCTGGTGTCAAGGGTCTTGTCGAAGCACAGATAGGCAACACCGACCGCCCCTGCGCCCAGAGTCTTCTCTACCTGATACCTATCGCTTAATTCCAGATTTGTTGACAAGAGGGCACTTCATTTGCGCCGGAATACCAGAGCAAATTTTACCCTATTGGTTATGGAGTTAGTCCTCTTTTGTCCCTTAAATCAATATCTTTTGCATATCAACTTGCTTCCAGGGTGATAGGTTCAAGCTCCTGGTCCATCCATATATAAGAATCCGCCTCATAGCCGACGAAGACATAAGGCACCGCCTGGTGGTTACTGTGGACCTTGCAAGCGCATGCTTTTTTGTATATTGGAGCGTCGACGTGATTTCTGGCTATAAGATAGAGCGGTAGATTACTTGCTCCATGGGAGATACCCCCGTCAAATGGACCGCCAAATAGAGATATACACATTTTATTCTCTCCTTCTCCTCTAACTTTGTGATACGGCAGCCGGTGCCTCGGTTTTTACTTGTTCACACCAGGATTCAATTCTTTCTTCGGTCATCTCCGGTTGATTGACTTCGTCCAAAACCAGGCCGATGAATTGATTGTCTTCAACCGATTCTGAATGTTCATAGTCGAAACCTTCGGTGCTCACTTCACAGGCGATTACCCTGGCTCCTTTCTCTTTGACTTTGTCATAAAGGATTTTCATGGCACTTACAAAGTTGTAGCCGTATCCATATTGGTCTCCTAATCCGAAAAGCGCTACTGTCTTTCCGGTGAAGTCAATTTGATCAAGCTGAGGATAGAAGTCTTGCCAATCATCGGTTAACTCACCGTCACCCCAGGTGGAGCCACCTAATATAAAGAAGTCACTACCCTGGAAGTCTTCCGGGCTGGCTCGGAAGACAGGTTTCACTTCATCTATAAGGTCCGGCAATGCCTTTTGAATTTTCTCTGCGATTTCGTCCGTTGTACCCGTTTGGGTTCCGTAGATAAGTTTTCCCATTGTTTAAGTCCCTTCTGAGGTCTGAAGTTTTGCTGTCGGTATTATTGCAAATCATTCTCAAAAAGGATCATTGCTGATGAGATTAATTGTGAGGCTTTCCCCCTCTGGAGCCCGAGGGCTCACCAGTTTTTGCTTTTGGACGAGAAACAATTCTTAATCGCTTGAGACAGAATTTGGGATAGTCAATACATGATGATTCCCTGGTTGTACTGGATATATGGATGATCCCGAATGTACAGCTCCATGGTGGACTGCTGTAAACAGCCCTGATAATGTCTGTGCTAGTCGTTCGCAAAACTATTGAAGATAGAATATAATCATTTGCATAGGCAGGAGATGGTTTTTTACTCTCTTCCGGCTCTTCCCCTCCCCTTAGCTAATGAGAATAGCCCTTAATATTACCCAGGGACCCTGTAGATCATGGACATCCGGGCAAATCAATTGAGAAAGTTGAGTTTCAAGATTCATTCCATTAGTGGAATGTTTTTGGGGCTGTACATTTTATTGATGGCTCTGGCCGGCAGTATTCTTGTCTTTTACAACGAATGGAGCGGATTTCTTCTTCCTTCCGTTGAAAGTCCGGCAATGCATCAAAATAAGGCGGTCACAATTCAGGATCTGATCGCCAATACCGAGGCTGCTTACTCCGGCTATCGAGTTACCTGGATCAAACTTAAGGGTTATGGGAGCGATTTCTCAAAGCCGATTCTTGTCTATGCTCGTTCTACTTCAGATTCCGGCTCTGAACTTGGACCTGACCGGAAGGGAATATTGCTCAACCCCGTCACCGGAAAGGTTATGGGGCCGGCTGCTCCTTTTATAGAGGCGGTTCGATTCTTCCATTTTGATCTGTTCAGGGCCGATTTTGGCAGAAAGCTACATGGATTTGGAGCTACCGCATTTCTGCTTATCTCCTCCACCGGATTGATTTTCTTGCTTTTGAAATCAAACAAATTTCCGAAGCAGTTAAATTTGCAGAGTATTCACACCATAGGCGGTGTTCTTATTCTGCCGATGATACTTATCTGGTCTAGTAGTGCAATTTACTTTGCTTTTCCTACACCGGTTAAAGACAGCTTGAATACTCTCTTTGGAGAACATCCGGTAGTGGAGGTTGAGCGACTGGATGCCAACTCATTCAATTTAGTAGACCTTGACCGGTTCGTGCGTTCCATAAACAGTCGTAAACAAGAGCGGGCAAAGTGGTTGAAAGTGACTTATGACCCCAAGACTTTTTCCCGGCAGTACAGTCTCCTCTGTAGATCTATGGATGACTCCGGCTCCGGAATCACCTATACGTTCGACTTTAAATCCGGCAATGCAATACGCGAGATTCAATACGGTGGTAATTCAAATACGAATTTCGTAATCACATGGTTGAAGCATCTTCACTTCGGAGACTTCTACGGTGTTCCTGTCAAGGTCCTCTGGACCATGCTTGGTCTGGTACCGGCATTCTTATTTTGCTCCGGACTTTGTATAAGTCTTAAACGCCGGAGGGGGACACGGGCATGAATTCGCATTCAGTGCATCAGAAGCAGGCAAGTGGATTTTATCGGTGGCTTTACGGTTTCCCTGTGGAGAGTAAGAATCGCCTTAAGAAAATAAACAGCTCCGCAACAAGTTCAAGGCATATTATTCTCACGCTCTCTTTCGGTCTCATAGATCCTAATATAAGAGCTCTCAATCGCATGATTACTCACTTTATGCTTCTTAGAATGAAGTGTGAGAAGAGAGGTGATTGTGCAAGGGTGCAGAGAATGGAGAGTAAACTGGAAGAGCTACATCTAGCTATTGATACTATCACCGGTGTTTATCATGACAAGAAAAAGTCCGGTGAACTCTGTAAATCTGTGGTGCGACGTAGAGAATCTAAAAAGACCGCGATTTGAGAAATTTATTCACCAGCCTGATGCAGTTAGCATGTTCTACCGGGCTCAATCTCACCAGGGACAATTCTTTGCCTTCGGGTATGCTGATACTGGAAGGAGCCCTATCGATGGAATCACCGGTCAGGCGAGCGTAGGTCAAAAGCGCTCCCAGGTAGCTTCCTGTGTCGTTTTGATGGTGTCGGTCTTTCATATAAATTTCCATGGACGGGTAATCTTTTTGGGCTTCAAAGAACAGATCACCATCTGCTAATACCCTGGCGTTAAACTCCTTGCCCATGGATTTGAGGAAGTCGGAAACTGCCTTCTGGGTTTTGTAATCTCCTTTGTCGGCCCAGGTCATAAGTAGTATCGGTTCGGAACCGGTTTTTCTCACTTTCTCGATCATAATAGCCAGATTTTCTCTCATAGTCTCAGGATGATAAGTTGCCTCATAACTGGCAGCCTGGATAATGACAAAATCGAAGGGACCATTCTCTTTTAAGACTCGCTCAAATCTTCCTTGCTCAAGATGGAGTCCAAGGGTTTCTCCCGGTCTGACTACCTGGTAAATCTTCAAGCCCTGGTTCTTATTTGTTTGTCCCTGTCGATAGATTCCTGCAAACTGGAAAGGCATACTTGAACAGAACAACAGACTGTTACCGACGAACAATAGTTTTAATTTGGAATTCGGTCCCTGGTCACAGACTTTCTCTCTAAGAGCGTATTGATTGAATTCCTGGATTCGTCTGAATTCGTTGAAAAACCAGATTCCGGTGAAGCAGAATCCGATCAGGACTGCCACCATGGTGGCACCCGTGTAGATAAGAATTCTGGTCTTTTTTGACCATCTCTTGCGCTTTGCGTTTTTGGAGTTCGCTTCCACTTGGAGATCTTACCTGGCAGAATAAACACTCCGATTATCTCATACCATTTTCCTGGGGATGTTTCGAAAGGGAAAAGCTATGGACATCGAAAGAGCGTCCTTTTCTCTTGTAGGTCTTTACCTTCATGTCCTTTCCGTAAGTTAGATCAAGGACCTCAAGCAGCCTATCAACTTGAGAGCGAGCCGGCATCTCTTTGCTGTCTAGAACCCCGGTATCCACCAGGACCACAAGATGTTTGAATTTATCGGCATCTAACTTCGCAATATCTTTGAGGAGGAGGTTGAGAACTTTCGGGTCTTTCCACAATTCAACATATCCCCTGTGGCTGGAAGGCTTTCTCTCGTCTCTTCGCGGGTAAGTGAAATAAGCCTCCGGCATCCGTCCCTTTCCTTCTTCGGTCATGTAATAGATGAAGGAAAATGAATTGTAGTCCGGAGTGATTAAAAACGCGCTGTCTTTGAATTCCCCTTCTCTTATCTCTTTTGTTATCTCTCTTAGAGCGTTTTTGTCGGTGGCGGCCAGGGATTTGATTTCGGCCAGGGAATTCAGACCTGAAATCGCGACAACTATAGCTGCCAAATAGACGGCGCTCTTACCTTTGTTGAAGTTCAACCCGGTTGCCAGGAGAATCCAGCTCAATACCGCAAATGGTACCAAATATCTGGTATATCCTAGAATGAATGGCGTGAAATATCCCAGGGTAGAGACAGCAATTAAAACCGTAGCCATGGCGGGAAAAAGTCTACTATTGAGTATCTTTTTGAGTGCTAGGAATTTGTCTTGGGCTTTGTTTTTGAGGATCTGGAAGATAACGTAGAGCAAATATATTGGCACTAAAATCGATACTAATACAAATGCATGCAGCCAGGGTAGAGGAAGGGTTGCGGCAAGGTTTGAAGCAAGTACAAGGGGATACTTTGTGATCGGAGTAGGGTCCACCCAGTAGGTTCCATAGCTCAAGTGGTCCGTCATATACGGAAGCCAGGGGAGAAAGGCGAGGAAAGCCAGAGCAGGAATCGCTACTAAAGTGACCAACTTGTCTTTAGAAAGCTCTTCTCTAAATTTGAGGGAGGAGATTTTGAATAGTAAGTATAGACCGACAATAAATATGCCAAGGTAGTGGGTGTAGAACGTGAGGATTAGAAGAAGGAGGAGAAAGATTCGATTTCGGATAGATTCTGAATTCTCTCTTTCTATCATCCATAGGCTCAACGTGGTCAATAAAGAAAGCAGAGCATAGCAACGGGCTTCGTGAGAGTAGAAAATAGCAAGTGGTGCTATGGCTGCTAGCCAGGAGCTTAATAGGGCTTTCTTCCAGCATCCGGTTAGCTCTTTTGCTAGCAAGCAGGTGGCAGGAATGACCATAGTTCCCACCAGGATTGAAGGGAGCGCCAGGCCGGCAGCGCTTTTGCCTGATTCACCGCTTAGAGTCAGCCAGAACTTCATCAATATAAAATAAAGCGGCGGGCTGAATTCGTAATCCCTCACTCTTTCCAGCAACTTGGAAAGTGTGCTTGAACTTGAGACATATAGGGTTATGGCATCGTCAAGATTGATGCCCACGTTCAAGAGGATCAAACGTAAACCTAATCCGCAGAGCAGAATCGATATGAAGAGGAGGCTTGCCTTAGCTTTCACTTTCTGGAACAGATTTGTCTTTCTCTTGCGATTCAAGGTCTTTTGGGACCTGGGTCTCGACCCCATCTACGTTGGGTCCGGGAGATTTGTCTTCTTCTGTAACTGTTTCCGGCATCGCTGTGGGAACCTCACCGGCCAGTACATTGGTGACCGCTCCTCTCTGTCTGTGTCTGTTTAGAACTTCTGAGAAAAACAGTGCCATTACAATGAGCGCTCCGCTCACAGATAGAAAATACCAGTGCTGGTTTACGAAAAATGCGGCGATCAGACCGAGCAATCCAGAGGCGGCGTAAATGAGATAGGCGACTTTCTTTTGAGAGAGTCCGGCCCTGAGAAGTCTGTGGTGTATATGTCCCGCGTCCGGAGAAAAAATAGACCTTCCGGCAGCCATTCTTCTTATCACCGCCCAGGATGTATCTAACAATGGGAAAAAGAGAATCAGACCGACAAGCAGAACCGTGGGGACAATTACCGTGGCCGCTGCCACTCCCTTGATAACTCCGGTGATGGATATGGCACCGAGTATGAAGCCGGCAAGGTAGGCGCCGGAATCTCCAAGAAAAATTCTTGCCGGGTTGAAGTTCCAGCGCAAAAATCCAAAAAGCGCACCTGCCACCACTGCCGCCATCAAAGCTGCGTAGGGTCTGTTGATGCTCTCTCCCAGGGCGACACTCCAGATGGTCAGGGCTGAAATAGCTGAGACACCAGCGGCGAGCCCGTCCATGCCGTCTATGAGGTTGACGGCGTTGGCCACACCCACCAACCATATGACCGTAATGGGAAGGCTGAGCCAACCGAGTTCGATGGGGACGCCGCCGCTTATGGTGATGAAGCCCAGATCCAGGTTCATATTTAGCGGGATAGGAATCGATTTGATTCTCACGCCTAAAGAGTAAGCGGCGCATGCCGCCAGGATTTGCACCACGAATTTATCCCTGGCCCGCAGGGACTCCAAATCGTCAAGCAAACCGAGAACAAAAACCAGGGTCCCGCCCACGGCGATTCCCAGGATACCTTCTACTCCCCTGGCGTCTCTGGGGAGCTTGCCTGCGATCGCCACAAGAGTGGTAACCGTGAAAAGGATACTGATGAAGATTGCCACTCCTCCCAGTCTAGGAACAGGCACTTTGTGAATTCTTCTCTCCTCACCTGGTTTGTCCACCAGACCAAGTTTTAGAGCACGGGAACGAATCTCCGGTGTGAGCCACCAGGCGATAGACATGGCGATCAGAAAACCAGGCAGATGCATCTTGTCTAGATGCCCATGGGGAACCAGAAAAAGAGCCCAGATAAAGCCTGTCAGAAATAATAAAAGCTGGCATACTTGAATCGCTATGGAGGAAACCCTCTGTCTGGTTGTGGGTTTCTCGACAGCTACAGCTTCTTCATTCTTGTCCTGGCGCTCTGCGACCATAAGTTTGTTTTCTTCTCGCCCCAATTAGCTGACCCCTAACAGTCTCTCTTTGTAAAGAGGGAAACGATCGCATAGCTCTTTCACCGACTTTCTTGTCTGGGCTTTGACTGCATCGTCTTCCGGTGCCTTCAAAGTGTCGGCTATCAACTTACCGACGGTCTCCATCTCTTTGACTCCCATGCCGCGGGTGGTGACGGCAGGGGTGCCGATTCTGATACCACTTGTGACCATGGGTTTTTCAGGATCATTTGGAACAGCATTCTTGTTTGTGGTGATACCGACCTCTTCAAGAATGTTGGAAGCGTCTTTGCCGGTCATCTTAATCGGTCTCAGATCGACGGTCATTAGATGATTGTCGGTACCTCCTGAAACAATTTCAACCCCTTGCTCAACTAGAGTTTTTGCCAGTGCGTCGGCGTTGGCGACAATTTGCTTCTGGTACTCTTTGAATTCCGGTTTGAGCGCCTCGCCGAAGGCAGCGGCTTTCGCCGCAATAACATGCATCAGAGGACCGCCCTGAATGCCAGGGAAGACAGCCTTGTTTATCGCTTTAGCGTGTTCCTTCTGACACATGATCACACCGCCTCTGGGACCCCTTAGTGTTTTATGGGTGGTGGTG
>JAUIJG010000185.1 GCA_030431355.1 bacterium | reverse complement strand
CCGGCTCGAGCCGGGTCTGGTGATCGCAGTCGAGCCAATGGTCAACATGGGCACCAAGCGTGTCGTGGAAATGGCCGACCATTGGACCCAATCGGCCGCCGATTCCCGGCCGAGTGCTCATTTTGAGCACACGATCGCGATAACCCGAAACGGGGTTCGCGTGATGACGGGGGCTCCCACGGAAGAGGAGCGGTAATGAGCACCTTGCTCGGTAGCGTTTCCGACTATGTGTCGATTAACTGTCACTGTCCGGTCCAGATTATTCGTCCGCGTAAGAAACAGAGCGACTAATTCTTTTCCGCTGACTTCTCCTGCTTCTGTTTATCGAGCACCTCTTCTTTGACAGCCGCTTCAAGAGCAGTCTTTAGTTTTGGTGTGACGTCCGACAGGGTTCGCTTGAACACTATGTCGGCCATTTTCGGAGAGTTTTTCACCATCTTCACTCCAGCAGGAGTTTTATAAAATTCAATCATGTCATTGAGTTCATCTTCGGTGAAATTGACAGCAAAAGACATAATCAAAATCGACTTCATCTCATCCACCAGGTCGATATCTTTTTCAAAGACTTGCTGAAGCGCGGCTGTTTTTCTATTTCTTCTATCAGCTTCCGCTTTCGAACCTGCCGTAGCCATTGTGGACATATATCGAGAGAAAGCCATAGCTTCCACTTGCTTGGCGGCGATCTGTTTCAATTCATTATCAATTCCGGCAAGCTTAAAAGCTTCCTCGGAAAGCTTCAATTTCTCCGCGCTCACTTTGGGCTGTTCTTCTGACTGGCTCTTTGAATTGCCACCAGCAGCAGTATCCTGCGCCCAGCACAGAGACGTTGTCGAGGTTAGAAGAAGTACTAAGATCAATACATATCTGGTCATATCATACACCTGCTACTCAGTCGGTTTATCATCGGAATCAGAATTAGAGTCCGGCTCTGCTTCAGATTCCATCGCAGCCAATCGATTCTTGAGACAAGCGCGAATTTTGGGATCTAATTTCTTATGCAAATCCTTCACCAACTCCTTTACGAGCACAGGGATCTCCTCTGTGGATTTCATTCCGGTAGGGGAGCCGTAAAATTCTTTCAAGGACTTAATCTCCTCAAGGGAGAAGCATTGGTCATAGATATCAGCGTAAATCTTCATGTATTCATCGTGATATGTATCTTTGAAACGCTTCTCTAAATTACTCATTACTCGCCTGGCAACATCCCGGGCTTCAGCCTTTTGCTCCTCTTTAGAAAGATTCTCTTTCTTAAGCGCGTCCCTCATGGCCAGCCTGCCGATATTGGTACCGACATTGCGCATGGTCAGTCCCCACATTTTTTCTATCTGGGCATCAATTCCGGTCAGCTTAAGAACTTCATCTATCACAACCTTCTTCTCCGGCGCTATCGTGGCGGATGCGGTATCACCATCCTGGGCTAGAACAGGCTGAAGGGAGAAAGAAAAAATTCCAGCGCAAAGGATGGTAAAAATTGTCTTTTTTGCAAATATAAACATCTTAAAACTCTTACTAAATCTCTATGAATCGGTTCATCGGCGAACCTCTTACAAAACAGGCATATAGTGTATCACGAAGGATCGAGGGACTCCTTCGGTTTAAGGTGCGAAAGGTACTAAGTGTATTTTGAGATCAGACGATAAGCTTAAGCTTTGGACTCGAATTTTTCATTCGAAATGCTAAGCCTTTTCCTGACTGCCACAGCGATTATTATCGAACCTATGATTATCGACGCGGCGATGGCGATGGTGATCATGAATATCAGCGATTTTAACTCACTTATTTGCAATGCCAGATTCTTTACTTCCACATGCAGGCTTGATATCGGTTGGGAAAGATTGCTTACCGGCTCAGACATATTCTGAAGTGGCTTTCTGATGCCGATCATCTCCGTAGCCAGATTGGTAAGCTGTCCTTCCACACCGTAAATCCGCTTTTCAAGACCGGCGATTGGTGGGTTGAGCTTTTCAATATTGGTGTTCAAGCCGGCAAGAGGTTCTTTGATCTGCTGAATTGGTTTGCTCAACTCTCCGATGGGTTTATTTAAATTCGCTATCGGCTCCCTTAATTTGGAGACAGGCTCATTAAGTCCTTGAATAGGAGCCTTCAAGCCACCGATACTGCCCGAGATGCCGCTAAGAGGTGACTCAAGATTTGCAAGGGGCGTCTCCAGGCGGCTGATAGGTTTTTGCAGACCCTTGATAGGCGCCTCCAGATTTTGAAGGGGATCGTTCAGCTCCTGGATCGGGGTCTCCAGCTTGTTGATCGGACGGACTAACTCTTTGAGGCGTTTCTCAAGACGCATCAATGGCTGCAAGGGAAGGGTATGACCGAGCGGATCCACCACTTTATGAAAAAGTTTCTCCTCCAGCTTCAAAGGATTGAGACTCATCTCTTTTTTCTGGCGGCTTTTGTTCTTTGAACTCTCCGCTTTTCCTGATCGGCTGGTCTTTTCTTTCTGCGAATCAGATTCGCCGGTTAGCTCTTCTTCAATTTCTTCATCCACCAGATCGTTCTCGATGATTTGAACTTCCCCTTCCTGTACAGGCAGAGCGTTCTCCTCATCCACCGTGGCAGCATAGGATAAGGGCACCGATAGAAGAATCAGGCACTGAAGAGTGAATATTAGTCGAAAAAGCTTACACATCTGAATACCGGAATTTGAATCTAAAATCGCAAGTATACGGCTGTCTTATCGGTCAGCTTTGAAAGATGTAGCCGTAAAAGAGAGCTAGTTTATCATCTTTTGCTTGCAATTCTAATCAGGTTATCAACCTCTTTTGAATCATCACCCTTGATCTGCGACTCTCCAAGAACTGTAATCGAACCCGAATCGACCCTGCAAGACTGAGCCTCACTCGCTAAAACTTGCGTATCGATCCAACTAGACAAGAACATAAATACATCATCCTTCAACTGGTCTTCTTCCAGCACCACATGTTCAGAATGAGCCGCTATGAGAAGTTGTTTCTTCTCGGTGGTCAATAGGCGAAATACCCCTGCTGATGCGCTGGGTCTGGAGAGGCGGTCATATAGACCCTGGACAACCAAAACCGGGGTATTCTTAATTTTCTTAGCATTGCCGGGCGTGGAGTGCATAAAAAGCAAATATGAATAAGCCTCATATAATGACAAATCAAGCCGGGTATTCCCCCCATAAAACCAGTAGTCCCGGAGCTCATCGCTTGTGGTGGCATGTTCCACGACCCACCTGGTGGCATAACCCGGCTGACCGGTGACTCTATCAACCAATCCCCTGGCAGTAATTGATGGAATGTGAAAAAGTCTCCAGGCTGGCGCTGAAGTTATGACGCCATCGACAAGTTCAGGGCTCTGGGCCGCCACTCTAAGAACGATAGCTCCTCCCATCGACTCACCAACCAATACTACTTTCGTATTCGGACTTTTTAATCGCAGTTTCCGAAGCAGATGTTTTATATCCACCACACAGTCAGCAAAATCGACCCTTCGATAGCCACTCTGTCCTCGACGCTCTCCGAAGCCACGCAAGTCCAGAGCCAGGGTCTGCACTCCCGATTCACCAAATCTAGTGCCCAAAACGCCATATGCTTTTGCCGACAGGCCAAAAGCATGCACACAGACGAGGACCACGTCCGCTCCAACTCCGGAGCCCGGCCACTCTAATAAGTCAAAATGCCCATGCAAGTGCTCGGTACAGGGCTGAGTTCCGGTCGCTTCGAGAATGCCATGTTTGGGACAAAACTCTTTATATGGTGGTATCAAATCGGGATTCATTTCAAAATCTCTTCCGAGCCGGCTGCGTTCAATAACTCCAGACCCATCAAATCGTTGGAAAGGCGAACTTTGCAATCCGGGCGCAGGGCGCAGAACTTGGTTATTCCACTAAAAGACATCTTTTTGACCTTCTTGCCTTTCTTCTTTAGCTGAGCCACTTCCTCATCCGACGAAGCGTTCACACGCAAAAACTTCAGAGTCTTGAGTTTAGACAGCTCCAATAATCCTTTATCACTTACAGATGTCATGGCAAGCTCGAGATCAACCAATCGGGTCTTAGTAAGCATCGGAATACAGGAATCGTCAATCGGTTTTAACCCTCTTAATTTAAGATGCTCTAGCTTCTCTAGTGTGCAAAAATCATCCAGAGAATTTCCGTCAAAGGGCTCCAACATCTCGAGCACGGCCGAATCTATCGACCGAGATTTTGAAAGGGCTTTCATCGCTCCTTCCGGAACTCTAGACATTCCGCGCAACTGAATTCGCTTCAAAGCAGGCATGGCAGCAAGATCTTTATAGGCGCTGAGAGTTAGATTGCCGGAATAAAAAATGATCACCTCCTTAATCTCCGGGAAGGCAAGCAGATTATGAATGCCAACATCGGAGAACTCATGGGACATGGTCCAGAGACTCTTTAACTCTCTACCTTTGAGGTAGGTAAGACCTTCGCCGGTTACATGGGACTCCATGGTTAATTTCAGATTCGTGAACTTTCTCTCCTGGACAAGCATTTTAAAATCTTCATCGCTAACTTTATGACCGGTCAAAACAGGATTCTCTCTATCCAAAGGAGCTTTAAATGCCCACTTTCCCCCACCCCAGCCAAACTGTTTGTCCAACGTTTTGTCAGGGATAGTGGCTAAAACACTCCTGGCTTTGTCATAGCCGATATCTGAATCTGGGCTCTCTTTGACTTCAGGGACTCTACTCTTCTGCATGGGAGAAGAGCTGCTCTCGGCACCATTCTCTACCTCTTCTCCAGTACGAAATAATGCCAAAATCGAGAAGGAAAGAAGAAAGATAGAAGCAAGCGCTATCAAGACAGAAACAGGCTTCTTAACTCTCTTTTCTTCTATATCCTTTACCGGTCCTGCATCTTCATCAATAGCTTCCCTCTCACTATCCAAAATCAAACCGGCTAAGGTCTCTTTAAGTTTGTCTACTGACTGAAACCTTTCCCGGGGCGACTTGGACATGCCTTTCACCAAAACATTTTCCAACTCTGTGCACTCATATTCAATAAATTCGGAGAGCCTGGGAACATCAGACTCCAGGTGCATTCTCAAAGTCCCGATTGCGTTTTCGCCAAGATATGGTGGCTCTCCGGTGAGCATCTTGAAGAGTACGCAACAGATGGAATAGATCTCGGAACGTTCGTCATAGTCCATTCCATTAGCTTGGTCAGGGCTCATATAAAGTGGGGAGCCGGCAATCTCTCTTTCTCCATGCTTTTCTTCGGGAAATTCAATCTCGATATTGTTCTTTGTCTTCGCGATACCGAAATCTATCAGTCGAACATCAACTCCCTCATCGCCGATGCTCTCCGATAAAAGGATAATATTGCCGGGCTTTATGTCACGGTGCAAAACGCCCTGTTCATGGGCGTAGGAAATGGCATCGCAAACCTTGAGAATTATAAAGATCGACTCTTGCGGACTGAGCTTCTGCTCTGCCAATACCTGTTCCAGAGATCTGCCCGGAACATACTCCAGCACCATATAAGGTACCGATGTCTCAGTCAGGCCAAAGTCCTGCACGCTAACAATATTTGGATGTTTGAGACTGCTGGTTGCTCTGGCTTCACTCTGGAAGTCAACAATAAGCCTCTCATCGGGGAAGCGAAGTAGCTTAACGGCCACCAGTTTATTCAAGAGCCTATCTCTAGATAGATACACGGCACCGCCGGCGCCTTGACCCAATATCGAGATCGGCTTGTATCTCTCAGAGGGAAACGCTCCTGAATTAAATTCTATCTCCCCTTCATTCTCTACATCTTCAAATTGGATTGGAACCTTTTGAAAATCTCTTGACTGAATCGCCTTCTCCGGCTCAGGTTTCTCACAAGCGCACAAATCAGAACGAAAGATGTACTGAGTAAATGAACCCTGCCTGCCCTCCTCGATACGCTTACCGCAATTTCGGCATAGATGAAACTGGTAATCACCATCACCGATACCGAAGCCAATATCATCAAGCTCCTGTTCGCACTTGCACAGAACAATCCATTGAGTCAAACTTCCGCTGTTGGACTCTTTTTTCGGAGACTTGCAATTAGGACATATGTTTTGATCTGCCAAAGATAGCTTCCGGACCAATTCTGCTAAGGAAAGACTTAGAAAAACACTTCTTCCAGCATACCCCCTTCCGAACGAACTCTCACCGCCGGATTAGCAACCTTGAACCTTTTGATACCTTGCGGAGAGATAGCTGCGACTTCTATCCCGGGACTCTTTTCCCTGAGCAACTCTATCTCTTTCTCCGACTTGATTGAGACATTTAAATATCTCAAGTACTTCATCTGGGCAAGGGCAAGGAGCCCCTTATCACTCACCCTGGTGGCGCCTATATCCAATCGGTGCAGTGGCAGCTCTTTTAGAATCAAAGTGCTGGAGTCATCTATTCGCTTCAGTCCGTACAGGCGTAGAAAACGCAACTTGGTAAGAGCCTTAAGCTCTTCAAGATCCGAATTGGAGACCGGCTCTATGAACTCCAGGGAGAGGGCTGTAAGTCCCTTGCATTTGGCAATCTCAGCAAAACTGCCTTTCGGTAAATCAAATATGGAACGCAAGGAGAGCATAGCAAGAGAAGGCAACTGACTGAGCTTCCTGTAACTCGCTCGATGTAAATGGGCCGGGGAGTCTATCTGCACTTTTGAAAGAGAAGGGAAATAGACCAGGTTGTTGATACCACGATCATCAAATCGACCGGACATGGTCCAGAAACTCGTTAAGTCTCTTCCTTTTAGGCTCTTCAAACCGGAGCCGGAAATTGAAGACTCCAGAGTAAATTTAAGATGGGAGAAAGTTTTGTCAGATGGAATTTCCAACAGATCGCTGTCATCCACGGCATGACCGATAGCCTCAACAAATCCGGACTTTTGATGCTCATTAAACTCCCACTTTCCTCCCGTCCATCCCAGTTCCTTCTCGATAGCCGAGTCCGGAATATTAGCCAATATATTCTGATCCTTCTTATATGCCTGGTTCCCGGCCTCGCTATCTTCGGGACTTGATGATAAGGATGTGGAAACTTGACCGCCCTGGTACATAGAGACCGATCTATCTAGAGCCAGGGAGAGAACAAATAGCGAACAAGCTGCCACCAGAGAGACAAAGGAAGTCATAAAATAGTCAGTTCGTTTTCGGGCAGGCTCTTCTGGCAAGTCTGGATCAGACAGACTTTCTTCGACAATGATCAGGTCTTCAATAGCCTTTTGCAGGCTCTCTATACTTTCATACCTGTCCCCGGATTCCTTAGCCAGACAGCCGGCAATAATGTCATCGAAGGCGCCGGGAAGATCCTGAACTTCACCGGAGAGCGAGGGAACGGGCGCATTACTATGCATCTCCAGGGTTTCAAGCAAAGTCTCACCAAGAAATGGTGGTCGACCGGTCAGCATCTCATAGAGCATACATCCCAGAGAATAGATCTCGGACTGCCTGTCATAACCGTCACCGTCGGCGAAACTTCCGCTCAAATAAAGAGGCGAACCGGCAAAAGCGCCGTCCGGGGGCATGGAATTCCCAGAGTGTTCTCCGGATTCAGCGATAGAAGCTATGCCGAAATCGATGACCTTAACGTCCAGCTGGTCGCTGAGAATAATATTGCCTGGTTTGAGATCCCGGTGCAAAACCCCCTCACCGTGGGCGTAAATTAAAGCATCTAGAATCGGCAGAAAAATGGAGCAAGCTTCCCGCCACGGAAGTGGTCCGGCTTCATCAATTAACTCCGCCAGGGAGCGTCCCGGAAAGTACTCCAACACCATATACGGAGACATGTTGCCGGTCACGCCGAAATCAACGACCTGGATAATATTTTTGTGCTGCATTCGGCTTGTTGTCCGCGCTTCATTTTGAAAAGCGAATATGCGATCACTGTCGATGTAATTGAGCAGCTTCACCGCCACATTTTTGTTTAGTATGGTATCGCGAGCCAGATAAACCTGACCGATGCCACCTTTCCCCAATCGGCCCAGGGGTTTATAACGCTCCAGAGGAAACATCTCCGGGTTTAAGTCGTGGAATTGCTCATCCCCGGATTCGGCACCATCCGAATCGCAAGAGTAAAGGTTAGGCCTCGAGCATTCACAGTAGCCTTCTTTGAAAATAAAAGAGGTCAGGGTTCCGGAGGAAGAAGTCCCCAGAGGCTTCCTGCAGTCCTGGCAAAGAGGTCTTTGATCGTCCTCCTCTTCTATCGGAGTCAGATCGCATTTGCACACTAAAATCCACTGGGTCAGACTGCCTTTCTCCGACTCACTCTTGGGACATTTACAAACAGGACATAGCTCACTTTGATCAACCATGCTTGAATTCTACTACTAGAACCCAGGGCAGGCTAATTGGAAGCGGAAGATAATAGGACTATCGCTGGACTACTGTCTTCAACCGGCCTTCCGGAGTGAAATATAGATTGGTGGACTTCTTCGTGAATTCCAGGTAGTCACCGGAATGATTGATTATCCGATCATCACTATCGTAAGGGGAGCTAACCGGGGTCAATTTGGGAGGGTCGGTGAACTGCTTCAAATACTTTGCCATCAGGGCGGTGAACTCCGCGGCATGCTCCCTGACCACTTTAGCCACCTGTTGCCCGCTGACTATGCAGTCTTCACAAAGATCCTGAAGACTGGGAGGAATCTCCACTTCCGGTACATTGAGGGTGACCTTCTTGTTCTTGACCCGGGGAATGTAGTTATCGCTCACATTCTGCCCAAAGTTCTCCACTGTCTTTTTGATTGAATTGACGGAATCGGAAACAGCTTTCTTTGATTTTTCCACCTCGGGTTCAAAGCTAGCGATGGCAAGCTTTTTACCTGAGTTGTCAGACCGAGAAGAGACGGTCTTGTCTGCCCGCACTGAGTTTTGTGCACGGGCTTCGGGTGCCATTACCCCGGAAATTGTCGCCAGCCAGGAAATCAGGACAAAAGTGCTGATAAGAACACGTGCCATTGCTTCGGCTTACTCCTTTATATGGAAAACCCCATATTTCGCGATTCCGAAAACTGATTATCTCACAGTGGCAAAGGCTGAAATAGTGGGCTTTTATAAATCCTTGATAACCTCCTGTCCGGAAGATGAGATTTAGCTCTTGATTACAAATTGTTAGGCTTATGGTAGGATCGGGATAACTTGTCCATTGCGCCGTATAATAGGCACTGGCAAGAATCAATGAGGGAGCCCAGGGCTCTGAATTAGTAATTAGAAGTAAGAAATGGAAGATCCCCACAGTTCCGGCTCCAATGATGAACCTCCCCAGTGGTGGTTCTCGAGAGTGAAGCCCAAAATTTTTTCTTACAGCGATAGAAGCTTTGTAGTTAGAAGTAAGTGCAGGGAAGGCATCTTTCCTGTAAGTCGTTCTTTTTGTAATACCGGGACGGAGGAAGAAGACGCAGCTAGCTGATGCTGCGCAATTCATGAGTCTGCAAACCTTTGCTTTACTAGTCTTAATACTGATTGTTCTGACAATATTAAATGCTTTTTTTGTGGCAGCTGAAATGGCTCTTGCCCGGGTCAGAAAAACCAGAATAGACGAACTGGCTGAACAGGGCGATTTCTTAGCCAAGAAAACCCAGCTCTATCTCGAAGATCCCGAAACTTTCATAACCGGAGGCCAGCTAGGAATTACCCTGGCCATGCTCTTCATCGGTGCTCTAGGTGAAAAGACCTTTGCCGAGGAATTTTCCCACTGGATTGGTGAGACCGGACCGGCAATGGGCTGGAGCGTGGACGTAGTCCTCACTTCACAAATAATCTGCTACGCCTTTGTTTTCACAGCCACCGCCTTCATCCAGACGGTTTTCGCAGAGATTCTGCCTAAAACGCTGACCTTTCACCGGGCTGAATGGGTCATCAGAATGACCATAATCCCCATGCATATATGGTGCATATTCTTCAAACCGCTTTTGATCTTCATGAACAACGTCAATAGCTGGACCCTGAAACTGCTCACGGATTTGAGACAGTTGGATATGTAGCATTCGAAAATGAAGGGTTTTTGAT
>JAUIJG010000184.1 GCA_030431355.1 bacterium | reverse complement strand
GAAAAAGCTGGGATTTTCAGGTGGAAAAAGCGCTTCAGGTCTCGCTTAAAGAAAATTTGAGCATGATTAGCGATAGCTTATCCCACGCCAAATCGCAAAAGCGCGAGGTGATGTTTGACGCCGAACATTTTTTTGATGGTTACAAATTAGATCCTCAATATTCCATGCAATGTCTTCAGTCCGCCTTCGAGGCTGGTTGTGATTGGCTCGTGCCTTGCGACACCAATGGCGGCAGCATGCCCGGATTCATAGAAGAAGTGGTGCGGGCTGTCGATGCCAAGTTTCCCGGTAAAGTGGGAATCCATACCCATAACGATTCCGAATTGGCCGTCGCCAACGCTCTTGCTGCAGTAACCGCCGGGGCCAAACAGATTCAAGGAACTATAAACGGCTATGGAGAGAGATGCGGCAACGCCAACCTTGTCAGTCTGGCACCATCGCTCCAGCTCAAGCTTGGTTATAAATGCTTGCCCGAAGAGAGCTTCAAGGAGTTGACCAGGGTGTCGCGCTCGGTTAGCGAGATAGCCAACTTGAGCCCGGACCCTTATGCTCCTTATGTGGGCTCTGCCGCCTTTGCTCACAAAGCAGGACTGCATGCTTCCGCTGTTGCCAGATTTGCCCAGAGTTATGAGCATGTGGATCCTGAAACTGTGGGTAACGAAAGGGAGATTCTTGTTTCGGAGCTTGCCGGTCGCGGTAACCTTCGTCTAATCGCCAGCCAGCTCAAACTCGAAGGCGTCCCCGGGGGCGAAGGAGCACTGCTTGCTCGGGTCAAAGAGTTTGAGGAGAAGGGTTATAAATTTGAAGATGCTCCCGGTTCGGTGGAGTTGATGATGCGCAGACTCGATGGAGACTATCAGGCACCATTTGAATTGGTGGATATGATGGTCACTGTCTCAGATCGCAAAAATAATGGTTTCTGTTCCGAAGCGGTGGTCAAGTTGACCGTCGCCGGGGAGTTGTCCCACACCGTATCTGAAGGGAAAGGACCGGTGCATGCCCTCGACTGTGCTCTTCGCAAAGCGCTCACTCCGTGGTTCCCCGAGATCGAGCAGATTAGATTGTCCGACTATAAGGTGAGAATCCTTGATCCCGATAGCGCCACCGGCGCCACCACCCGGGTTGTGGTGGAAGCTGCCTGCGGTAATGAGAGATGGAGCACCGTCGGTTGTTCCGAAAACATTATCGAAGCCAGCGGTCAAGCTTTGCTCGAGAGCTTTGAGCTTTATCTTTTAAGGAATAATTTGGAGTCTGAACAGAAAGAACTCCGGGAGGTTGTAGCCTGAGATGTCGCAGAAGAAGAGAAATATAGTGGAAAAAATATGGGATGCCCATGTGGTAACCCAAAAGGAAGGACACCCGGCGGTCTTTGCCATCGACCTCATGCTCCTCCACGAAGTAACCTCCGCCCAGGCCTTTGAGACCATGAAGGAGAAAGGGATCGCCATCAAGGAGCCAGGACGGCTGATGGCCACCATCGACCATAGCATTCCCACCCGGGATGATCGAACAGTCTTTTATGACAAAGCGGCTGAAACCCAGGTGGAGACATTACGCCGCAATTGTCGGGAAAATGGAATTCGCTTCTATGACTATGAAAGCGGTAACCAGGGCATCGTCCATGTGATAGGACCGGAACTCGGTGCTACCCAACCCGGCATGACCATCGTCTGTGGTGATTCCCACACAGCTACCCATGGAGCCTTCGGCGCTCTGGCCTTCGGGGTCGGCACCTCGGAAGTTGGCCATGTCATGGCCACCGGCTGTCTTCTCCAGAGCCGCCCTAAATCGATGAAAGTCGAGTTCAAAGGGAAGCTGCAAAAAGGGGTTTATGCCAAAGACGCTATCTTAAAGCTGATCTCTGAGATTGGCGTCGGTGGTGCCAACGGTCATGTGATCGAGTACACCGGAGAAGCTGTGCGAGCCATGTCCATGGAAGAGCGCATGACCGTGTGCAATATGAGCATCGAGTGCGGCGCCCGGGCCGGTCTTGTGGCACCGGATCAGGTAACCTATGAATTTTTGAAGGGACGTGAACTATCTCCCAATCAAAAGGATTTTGACGAAGCCGTTCAATACTGGGAAAGCTTCTGTTCCGATGAAGGAGCGGGCTACGATAGAGAGATCGTCATCGATCTCGACAAGCTCAATCCCATGGTCACCTGGGGCACCAATCCCGGCCAGGCTATCGGCATAGATGAGAAAGTGCCTGACTTTAGCGGTCTCAGCGCCGGCGAGCGCTCCGATGTGGAAGGCGCATTACAATACACGGTTTTGAAGGCCGGATCACCGATAGAAGGAACCCCGGTGGACTGGGCTTTCGTCGGCTCCTGCACCAACGGTCGTATCGAGGACCTTCGTGTCGCCGCATCGGTTCTCTCCGGCAAGAAAGTGCATCCTTCGGTCACTCTCTATGTCGTACCCGGCTCCGAGTCGGTGCGCAAACAGGCGATTGAAGAAGGTCTCGATAGAGTCTTCGAAGATGCCGGGGCTCAGTTCCGCATGCCGGGCTGTTCCATGTGTTTATCGATGAATGATGATCGGGTGCCCCAGGGCAAGCGCTGTGTCAGCTCATCAAACCGAAACTTCATCGGTCGTCAGGGACCGGGAAGCATTACCCATCTGGCTTCTCCTGCCACTGTCGTGGCAAGCGCCATCAACGGCAAGCTTACCTCACCCCGAACCTACCTCAACTAAGGTTACTGAAAATGCAGAAATTTGAAACAGTAAAATCGAAAGTGATACCGCTTAGAATGAATGATGTGGATACGGATCAGATAATCCCCGCTCAGTTTTTGACCAGCGTATCGAAAGACGGCTATGGCGAGAATCTCTTTCGTCGCCTCAAGAATGAAGACCCAAACTTTCCGATGAATAAGCCTGAATACAAAGGGGCTGAAATTCTTGTTGCCGGTTACAATTTCGGCTGTGGTTCATCTAGAGAACATGCCGTCTGGGCAATTGCTGGAGCCGGTATAAAAGTTGTAATCGCAGAGTCCTTTGCCGACATCTTCTTCAATAACAGCGCCAAAAATGGCTTATTGCTTGTGGTCTTGCCGAAAGAGGCGGTGGAGAAATTGCAAAATTGCTCCGAAGAGGTCTCCGTCGATCTTGAGAGCCAGACAGTAAAAACAGGTTCCGGAGAGAGCTTTAAGTTTGACTACGATCCATTCAGAAAGTACTGCCTCACCGGGGGTCTTGATGATATAGACTACATACTTACCTGCGAAGAAGAGATCGATCAGTTTCGTTCCGAGAAATCCAAATCCTGGATGAAGCTGGGTAGTGACAAAAGCAAAACGTCTGAATCGAAGCCGGTGCAACCGAGCGTAAGTTAAGAGTTGAGAGTCGGTTTTTAGAGAATTGAGTTAGTGAAAAGGTAGATGAGATGAAGAAGACGATAGCAGTTTTACCCGGAGATGGAATCGGTCCTGAAGTGATGCAGGAAGCGGTGAAAGTTCTCAAAAAAATTGAAGACGGTTTTGGCCATGAATTCTCGCTCAAATATGGTCTTGCCGGTGGCAGCGCCTTCGAAAAATACGGCAGTCATTTGCCGGAAGAGACGCTTGCCGTGTGTGATTCCAGCGACGCCATTCTATTTGGCTCCGTGGGTGGACCTGTCTCTGAAATGAACGAGCCCAAGTGGAAAGACTGCGAACGCAACTCTATTCTCACCCTCAGAAAACATTTCTCTTTTGCCGTTAATTTAAGACCTTCCAGAGTCTATCCCCAGCTTCAAAATCTCAGCCCTCTCAAACCTGAACTGGTGGCAAAGGGAATTGATTTGCTCATTGTCAGGGAACTTGTGGGTGATGCCTATTTCGGCGTCCATAAAAGAGATGTTGAAGACGGAGAGCGTTTCGCCACCGATGAAGCCAAGTATACCGAGAGCCAGGTTAAAGTGGCTGTCCATGCTGCTTTTGATTGTGCCAGAAAGAGAAGAGGAAAGCTCACCTCGGTGGATAAAGCCAATGTCCTCACAACTTCCAAGCTCTGGAGAGAAGTGGCTGAAGAAGTGGCTAAAGAGTACGCCGATGTCGACTATGAAAACATGCTGGTCGACAACTGCGCCATGCAGTTGATCAGAGACCCTTCTCAGTTTGATGTGATCGTCACCTCAAACATGTTCGGCGATATTCTCTCGGATGCTGCTGCTGTTCTACCAGGTTCACTCGGGTTGGTGGCATCGGCCAGTTTGAATAAAGACAACTTCGGTCTCTATGAACCACCGGGTGGCAGCGCCCAGGATATTGCCGGTCAGGGTATCGCCAATCCCATAGCCCAAATTCTTTCCGCTTCCATGCTATTGAAGTACTCTTTCGGCCTGAAAGAAGAGTCGGCTGCCATAGACGCATCGGTGGAAGAAGCACTGAGCCAGGGCTATCGCACCGGCGAAATCCATAGCGGTCAAGCTTCGGAGAAGAGAGTCTCCACCGAAGAGATGACATCGGCGATTCTGAGCAATCTGGAGAAACAGGTTGAGCTTAGAGCGAAGGTAGCATCAGTCCAGTAGAGCATTTTTTGAATCAAGAATTTTTTGTCCAACGAATCACCATCTAATTAATCACTGACAAAAGGAGAATCATCATGTACGGATCTAATAACGGTCGAATGCACAACTATAGCTGTAGCCGCGGCAACGGGGAGCGACGATATCGAAACTCCAACGGTGCCACCATAGTTCGCGATTCCTCAGAGAGAATCACCTCATATCGCTATACCGACTTTGATCCCTTTTATCATTTCGAGTATGGAAAAGAAGGCTCCATATGCAGTATCGACCGCACCGATGGTTGGAACTGGCGAAGAGTCGAGTCCGAAGATTTCAATGGTTGGGTAATCCGTAATTACTGGGATTGCTGGAAAGTAAGTGATGATGCTTGTTGTGTGGAAGTTGATGAGTCCGGTATTAGAGCCTTCGGTAGATATTCCGATGAGCTGGCGCTGCCGGAGAGTGCGTAATTTGATTTTTGTCCGTCTATAATCTGTAAGAAAAATTTTTTCGGAGTGCTCCTGCTTGTATGTGGAGCGCTCCGATTTTTATTTGGTGGAGCTGAAACTCTGGCCAGTTTTTGGGTATAGTGGTTGAAGATTTTTGATCTCCCTGAATAAGATAAGGACGTTAGTTTGCTCACCCTGGAATTGAAAACCGCTATGTTTCCCACGGAGCCTGAAGGCGATCTGGAGTATTCGAACGGCCATCCCGGCAGCGCTTTTTGTCTATGGTTAAAAGAGCGGCTGGCAGACCAGGGAATTGAAAGTGATGAGCCTATCCAGGAAGATTATGGATGGGGCTTCTGGCTTCAAAGAAGTGGAGAACCAATATGGATCTGTGTCTCCTACGCGGAAGAGCAGACCTGGTTTCTGTCCTGTAACCATGAAATTCCCTTCCTGTTTCTCAAGCCCTGGCAGTGGGGTCGAAAAAAGGTAGGCAAGGTGGAAGAGAAGAAGCTTTTTGACTTGCTTAAATCGGCTCTTGAGAGTAATTCGGAGATAGCGATTTTGGGAGAGAGCGAAAAGAGCTGATTTCCAATTGGTCTTTTTAAGGCTCTCGGCTTAAAAACTGATCTGGGAACTCTCTAATTGCCAGGCATTCCAATAGCTACTCAGTCGCTGTGAATGTTCTTTCGATGTCTCGCAGAAGAGTCTTTGTCCCAGCGGTTTTGCCCAGATCTGGAGCTGCTCTCGACGCCTGTCTAACAGTGCCACGAAAGCCTGAATATCCCTCTTGCTTCCGTAGTCATCCGGTTCTTTGGTAATAGTCTCCCGGAGCACGGCTAGATCGTGATCATCACCGAGGAAATCGGATAGTTCTTTTGCTGCATTGAGCCGCACTCTCATCACCGGAGACCAGATCCGTCTCAATAGTCGGAGATGGTACCAGTGGTACTTTGTCCTTTTACGCCATTCATGGAAGTTCTCAGCCGAGGGCTCTTTATAGGCAGCTTCCATAGCATCCCTGGCGCGGGCGTAGCTTTTTTCAAGACCTGAATTCATCGCATCAAAGCCTTTTCCCTCGATCTTCCAGCTGTCGACTCTCATTTTAGCTTCGACCATCTTTTGGGAAAAATTCTCCAGCTCTTCTGCTAAGCCGACCTCTTCGTCAGTCACCCGGACGCGCCGGTCAACCAATTTCTTTCTTATCGACCGAAAGGATTCTGTCTGTAGCTGATCTTTGAAGTGTTTGAGTAAGTCCTCATTGGTCTCCACCAGAGAATGTGCATCCCGAACATAGGATAGACTGCGGGCTGCATCACGATACCAGGCATTTTCTCTTTTATAAACCGAATCATCGAGACTGAGGCGAATGAGCCTGAGCAGTCCCCGCAGTTTCTTGCATCGTTTTCTTACTTGATGGACTGTTTTATGCCTGTCCAACTCATCGTTTTTGAGCTCGTCGAGAGTTTTATCCAGTTGCTCATGGGCAATACGCTTACAGCCGGCCTCTACTGATTCTTCTATGTTAAGTCGGTAACTCATATTGCTGGCTTACATAGCATGTTCAGGAGCTGGTGAAGCTCTAAGCCGCAGTATCGGAATGGTCGCCAGCGATATCTGTCAGTTCGGTCTTTTCTGGGGAGAGTTGAGGGCTATGTTTGTGGCTCTTTTGGCTCCCTGAGCGGGAGTCCAGTCAACAGCGCAAACATCGTCTCCGCAATTCTTTTGATTTTTAGCCTGTTTCGTACTTTCTTCTTTGACTGTCTTTTGCTTGTTTGAATTTACTGAAGGTACAAATGATTCCTGCATGGGTTTCCTCCCCAAAAATGGGGTTGCGATTCCTGGGCGCCTGGGGCGGCATCAGCCGCCATACTCTCTATTATTTTATATACCAAATCTGTCTCTATCCTAGCCCCGGCCAGAGATTAAATCCATCCTTCAAAAGTATGAAACTGTGAGGATGAAAAGAGAATTTGAAATTTTGGTGAAAGAAAACTAGTTGTCGCCTTTATAAGGGAACCAGTAGGATTTTGCCGAAGTAGCGAATTCCCAGTGGACATGTTTGACCTCTCGGAATCCGTCCAGCCCTTCCTGGCCAAGCTCTCGGGCTCCGCCGCTGAGTTTCATACCTCCGAAAGGACCGGCATAGTTGTCGGTCAGGGGATCATTAATCCAGATAGTTCCGGCTTTCACGTCTTCGAAAAAGAGCTTGGCTTTCATCGGGTCGCTGGAGAGCAGGCAGGCTCCCAGGCCAAATTCGGAATCGTTGACCAGGTCGATGGCTTCCTCGAAGTTGGAGTATTCCATTAAGGGAATGGTCGGTCCGAAGGTCTCTTCCCTCATGATTTTCATGGAGTGGTTTGCTTCGGCTATTACCGTGGGTTCGAAAAAGTAGCCTTTATCCATATCTTTAGGGCACTGACCCCCGGTGAGAATTTTGGCTCCCCGGGATTTGGCTTCGTTCACATGGTCGACTACCTTTTCCCGATAGCTGGCACCGATCATGGGACCGATATCCGTTGTTCGATCGATACCGGGTCCAAGTTTTAAGGTTTTGACGAATTCAACAATCGCTTCAGTGAACTCCTTCTTCCTTTTGCCCGGGAGATAGACTCTCTCGGTGGAGGTACATACCTGGCCGGCATTGGCCAGGGCAGAATAGGCCAGAGCTTTTGCCGTGATTTCCGGATCTGCGTCTTCGGCTATAACAAAGGCATCTTTTCCGCCTAGCTCCAGATGCAGCTTCTTCATCTTCGGGGCGGCAAGGCTGGCGATTCTCTGACCGGTAGCGACACTACCGGTGAAGGCAATTACTCGAACAGCCGGATGGGTAACGAGGGTCTCTCCAACGTCTTTACCCTCTCCGTTGACTATTCCGATAACCCCTTTGGGGAAATGATCCAGGCAGTGTTCCATCATGTACATGGTGGAAAGAGGAGTCAACTCGCTCGGTTTGATCACCACAGTGTTGCCGGCGGCCAGAGCCGGTGCTATCTTCCAGGCGAGAAGCAGGAGCGGATAGTTCCAGGGCAAAATACAGGCGACCACACCGTAGGGCTCTTTCACTACTATATTTAGCTGGGAGGGTTCGTTGGAAGGTAAGACTCTTCCTCTTTCATGGCGACCAAGTTCGGCATAGTAGTCGAAGGTGTTTATAACCCATTCCATCTCTTCTTCATTTTCCGGGATAGCCTTACCCTGTTCCAGGGTCAATAATTCGATTAGCTTTTCCTGGTGTTGGCGCATTTTGCCGGCGGCGGCATGGAGCATTTCCGCCCGTTCATTAGCCGATGTGTCTTTCCATCTTTTAAAATTTTTGTCGGCTGCTTCTATAGCTTTTAAAACATCTTCCGTGGTGCTGTAAGGAACCGAGCCGAGTTTTTCTTCCGTAGCCGGATTGAATACTTCTATCTCTTTAGTGTTCTTGCCGGATTCTGTTTTCAGTTCATGCATATTCTGATTCCTCTTTCTGAGCGGAAGCGTCTGGACTATACAAAGACCCCTGCCGGAACAAGCAAGCTGATTTAGATCATGCAAGATAGAATCGGCTTAGCGATTGTACAAGATTGTAATTGAGCAGATCATTAGAATCGCCGAGAAGTTGTAATGACATCCTCTCTGGTCTAACCTTATATCCTGATTGACCGATTTGAGATCCCCATGAGCGCCGACCTGAATAAAGAAGAGTTTGCCATTGATCGTGACCGGCAGGATCAATTGATGCGCAAGGTTTCCTGGCGCTTGATCCCGTTTATGCTCGTGTTGTACGTGGTCTCCTATCTTGATCGAATCAATGTCTCTTTTGCCGCTTTGCAAATGAATCAGGATCTGGGATTCTCGGATCAAGCCTTTGGATTTGGTGCGGGCATTTTCTTCTTCGGTTATTGCATATTCGGAATTCCCAGCAACTTGATTATTGAGCGTTGGGGAGCAAGAAAGTGGATTGCATCCATCATGGTGGTCTGGGGTCTTATCACGGTCTGCATCTGCCTGGTACAGGATCATCTCCAGTTTTTTGTTCTTAGATTCTTGCTCGGGATTGCAGAAGCCGGATTCTTTCCGGGGATGATCTTCTATCTGACCTACTGGTTCCCGCCGCGTTATTATGGAACAGCGGTGGCCCGATTCATGGTCGCTATTCCTCTGGCTGGTTTGATAGGCAGCGCAGTCTCCGCCAGAGCCCTTGAAATGCATGGCTTCATGGGCATTGCCGGATGGATGTGGTTGTTTATCGTCACCGGAATACCAGCGGTTTTGCTTGGTTTGGTGGTCCTATATATGATGCCTGACCGACCGCAACAGGCCCGGTGGCTGGATGCTGAAGAGGCCGTGTTGATTTCGACCATGGTGGGAAAAGAGGCCGCGGACAAAAGAGAGTCTGAAAGAGGGAACTCTCCCTACCACATGTTCCTTGAGACTCTTAAGCAACTTGCGGTCTGGAGATTCGCCTTGCTCTATTTCTGTTTTACGATAAGTATGTACGGATTTCAGCTCTGGTTGCCGCAGATTATCAAAACTTTTGGTGATATAAGTGACTCGACAACGGCGCTTCTTGCCGCTATTCCTGCCCTGTTTCAGGCTCTGGGCATGCTCATAATCGCAGGAAACTCCGACAGGACGTCCGAGCGGAAATTTCATGTGGTGGCAGCCGCAGCTATTACAGTTTGCGGACTCTTTGCCGCCTGCTCCTTTGATAGCGCCTATTTGAAAATGGCGGGCTTGTGTCTGGCGGCCTTTGGAATCTGGGGTTCGGTGGGGCCATTTTGGGCGCTCACCACAGACAATTTAAAATTGGAATATCATCCAACCGGTATTGCCCTGATCAACTCGGTGGGTAACCTGGGAGGATTTGCCGGTCCATTCATAGTCGGTCTTGTGAAGCAGCACTCCCATGGTTTTGGCGACTCCTTGCTTGCCCTTGCGGTCGCCTCCGTATTCGCCGGTTTGCTGGCGGCAACCACCGGAAAAAGGATCGGTCAAGATCGATAGACTTCTCTTTATGGATGGATAAAGCTTTCTTATAGCCAATTCCACTGGG
>JAUIJG010000183.1 GCA_030431355.1 bacterium | reverse complement strand
TTGCCCTGTCATTTTCCGAAGTCATTCAGATTTCTCCGAATGCTCTTTGACTATCTACTCCTCAATTTAATATCTTACCCTGTTCCTTCCAACTGAACTTTTCAAATTGGAAATTATTGAGTTTCTTCAATATCCTCAGTGAAAATCGCGAGAGCGTATCTCCGGCTCCTGGGGCATACTTTGCAATTCCTCCAGATGCCTGGCCACGACATTGGCAACACCTTGTTCTATCTGAAGCTGACCCTGAATCACCAAAAAAGAGCTGTTCATAACCAGCGATTTATAACGGGCAAAAACTTTGGGCTTCACAACTACATTAGCCATACCGGTTTCATCTTCCAGGGTCAGGAAAACAAAGCCCTTGGCGGTGGCCGGTCGCTGTCGACATATAACACAACCGGCCACACTGACCTCCTCTCCGTCGATACGCCGGGACAATTGAATACAACTGAAAACACCACTCTCTTCAGCCCAGTTTCGATGATATTTCATCGGATGTCCCCGGGTAGAAAGACGGAGCAATCGATAATCAGCTATCACCTCTTCCATCTCCGTCATCGCAGGCAGTTCAATCTCCCTGCCGACACCATCAGGCTTATCCATTCCATTTAATTCATAGAGAGCATCTAATAAGGGGGTTGCCATCTTCTTCCTGAGCTTTCCGAGAATTTTCCAGAGTGCTTTACGACGACCGGGAAACAAACTATCAAAAGCACCAGCCTGGGCAAGCACTTTCAATTCACTGGGTTCAAGACCGCTCCGCTGAATCACATCATCCAGAGAACGAAACGGTCCCCCGGAGCGCCAGGCGTTTTCTAAATTGGCTCTGGCCGCACGCCCCAAACCCTCCACATAACGAAGCCCCAGCCGCAAAGCCGGTGGTTTGCTCCCTCTCCTGTTCCTTTCCCGAAAAGCTAAATGCTCATCCCCGGAATAACCTGCCAATCGAGAAACCAACAGATTCTTCTGACGAAATTTAAACTCCTCCGCTCCGGTCTTACCAAATTCCTGGGGAAGTACGGAGATAGAATCAATATAACCGGAGCCACCACAATCGGAATCACTGACTCCTTCTATGGAATCAACGTCATCATCCACCTCCAGGGTGCAATTCCAGTTACTCTTAGCCAGGTCAACGGGACGCACCTCCACATCGTGCCTGATAGCATCTCGAATTAAAGAAGCGGGGCTGTAGAAGCCCATCGGCTGCGCGTTCAATATCGCGCAATAGAACTCCGGTCCATAATAGAATTTCAAATAAGCGGAAGCATAGACAAGCAAAGAGAATGATGCGGCATGACTCTCAGGGAAGCCGTAATTGGCGAAAGCCCGCAACTGATGTGTAATTGTCTCAATCGCCTCCTGGGGATAATTATTCCTGGCCATGCCGTCGGCCAATTCCTCGCACACTTTTGCCATTCTCTCCACCGAACGCTTATGGCTCATCACCCGCCTGAGATTATCCGCCTGGGAAGGAGTAAAACCTGCTGCCACCACAGCCAGTTTCATACCCTGCTCTTGAAAAAGCGGCACTCCTAAAGTTCTCTTTAAAATAGGTTCTAAACTGGGATGCAGATAGACAACCTCTTCTTCCCCTCTGCGGCGCCTGAGATACGGATGAATAATGTTGCCTAAAATAGGACCGGGTCGCACTATCGCTATGGATACGATGATATCGTAAAAGCATCGAGGCATAAGCCGGGGAAGAATATTCATCTGGGCCCGGGATTCAACCTGAAAAAGTCCGACCGTATCAGCCTTCTGAAGCATCTTGTAAATAGCCGGATCATCCATATCCAGGGTACCGATATCAATATCGGTACCACGAAACTGTTTAACCAGCTTGAGACCTTCCTGGATCATGGTAAGCATTCCAAGACCGAGCAGGTCGATCTTGATCATACCCGCCAGATCTATGTCGTCCTTATCCCACTGAATAACGGTCCGCCCTTCCATGGCGGCTGGCTCGATAGGAACCAGCTCTCCAAGCGGCCTGCCGGAGAGAACAAATCCTCCCACATGGATGGAGCGATGGCGAGGTAGCTGATGCAACCCCCGGACAATCTCTAGAAGAAGCTTTGAACGCTTGTCTTTCGGATCCAGGCCCACCCGAGCAAGACCACCTTGCTGAAGCTTTTCGGCAGCGTCCCGGGCTTCACTCCTATCCGCTTCGGCCGATAGCCGGTCGGCTTGTTCCTGGGAGAAGCCCAGTACTCGCGCAGCATCTCTAACAGCGGAGCGCCCTCGATAAGTAATGACTTCGCAAACCATGGCAGCGTGCTTGCGTCCATACTTTTCATAAACATATTGAAGAACAATCTCCCTCTCTTGATGGGCTATATCCAGGTCTATATCAGGGGGCTCATTGCGCCCTTCCGAAAGAAAACGCTCGAATAAAAGCTCCATGCCCACAGGGTCCACCGCCGTTATCATCAGACAATAACAAACAGCGGAATTGGCAGCGGACCCCCTTCCCTGAACAGCGATGCCCCTGGAGCGAGCGAATCTGACAATATCCCACATAATAAGGAAGTAAGGAGCCAGATCCAGAGAGACGATCATGCTCAACTCATGATCAATCTGACGAATATGCTCGCTGGTTAAATCAGAATAGCGTAATCCGGCACCTTCCCAGACAAGCTTCTCTAACAAAGCATTATGATTGATATCACCTTCGATACCTAGAGAACTCATTATCTCCGGCGGCAAAGTAAATACAGGAAGCGGTGTCTTGAGCTGACTGAGTCGAAAACCGCAACGCTCCGCAATCACAAGGGTATTCTTTATACCCTCGGTATTATGACGCCATAAATGAACCATCTCCTCCGGAGATTTCATATACCAGCTACCATTGGGACGCAGACGGCGACCGGCCTCGGCCAGGGTGGTCTCATGGCGTAAACAGGTGAGGACATCATGAATAGCACGTCCTTCGGGTCTCGCGTAATGGACATTATTAGTAACCGTCCATGGTATCGATGACTCCCTGGCAAGTTCCAGCAGATGCCTGGCGATCAAGCTCTCTTGCCGGAGGTGATGATTCCAGAGTTCAAAGTAAAAGCTGTCCGAGAAGGTCTCCTGGAAAGTAGCGGCAAGACGACGAGCCCTGGCCCCATCCCCCCGCGCAAGAGCCGTGGGGATGCTACCCCTGGGACAACCGGAAAGAGCGATAAGACCTGCACTTGAATCAAAAAGCACTTCATAGGGCACCCGGGGAGAGCCCCGATCACAATGGGCTCTCCCGTAGGTGATCAATCGGCAGAGATTCTTATAACCTTCTTCCGCTTCGGCCAGAAGAGTTATATGAGAATCGTCTTCCAGGGTAATCTCGGCACCGATGATGGCATCAAGTTCTAGCTCCCGGGCCGCATAGGCAAAGCGTACAGCGCCGCCCAGATCATCATGATCCGTTATGGCAAGAGCGCCCAATCCCAACTCCTTGGCCCTGAGTGCAAGATCCTCCGGGTTGTTTGCTCCATCCAGCAAAGAGAATGATGAATGACAGTGCAATTCCGCATATCCGAGCTGTTCCTTTTTGGCGGCTTTCATTCTTTTACTTCCGTCGACAAATTCCTGAAATCCAGAGCAGTTCGAACCCATCGGGAACGAAACAGCAGTTGGTATGGAAACAAGCCCGGGCTGACCAAGATCCAATCCAATCCAATCCAATCGAATCGATTCCAATCGAATCCAACTTAACTTAACCAACCAGACAAAACAGTCGGCAAGCCAGCCATGCGAGCAATTTTATGGACATTTATAGAAATTATACCATACTTTTGTATGTATTCAAGTAATTTTCAAAGAAGTCCTGAATATTCAGACAAAGAACATATTTTACGGAGAGGGGGAGGGGAGGGAGGGGAGAGAATAGAAGGGGGAGAGAAAGGGCAGAGAAAGAAAAAGGAATAGGTGATAGCTGATCCTACTTCTCGACTGCGGCGGAGCCTCTCACAGGAAAAATTTTGCAAAGGCTCTTTGCCAGAGCCGGTAGGAAAAGCAAAGTAAGCAATGTGGTCGGAACTATCCCAAGAGCGATGACCAGGGCAAAGGGCTTCTGGCTCTGGGAACCGATTCCGGAAGAGATTGCAGCAGGTGCCAACCCGACTGCCGCCACAAGCGACGCGATCAAAACAGCATTCATCTTAGACCTGGCAGCGCTGGCTAAAGCCTCGAACTCTTCCAGATTATCTCGAAGAATAATGTCTTTCATGGATGAGACTATAACCACTGAATTCTGTATGGATAGTCCAAGAAGAACGATCAAACCGACACCGGATGAAATGCTCAAATTCGTACCGGTTAAAAATAGCGTCATTATGGCCACGGACGCTGCTATCGGAACAACACTAATAGTGAGAAGCGCAAGACTGACAGAATCGAAAATCAGATACAGAATTGCGAAGATGATAAGAAGAGAGAGAGGCACCACAATCAGTAGTCTCTGGCCTGCTGCCTGGGCCCGCTCAAATTCTCCGGCATATTTAATAGAGTATCCGGCAGGTAATTTGACGGCAGAGCTAATTTTTTTCTGGGTTTCAAGCACAGCCGAACCAAGATCACGCCCCCTGATATTGGCATAGACAGCCACTCTTCTCTTGTTCTCATCCCGCAAAATCGCATTGGCACCAGGCACCTCTTTAAGGCTTGCCAGCTGGCGCAAGGGAAGCTTTCTTCCTGTGGGCGCTGTGACTTCTATATTTCCTATCTTTTTCAGGTCATCCCTGAAGTCTTCTTTCAGGCGGAGGACCAGGTCAAATCTCCTCTCCCCTTCAAATATCTTGGTGATAACTTTGCCACCGATTGAGGTCTCTACGATGTCCAAAATAGATTCGGCGTTTATTCCTTCTCTCGAGGCCGCCTTTCTATCAACTTCGATGGTTACTTGAGGCTGACCGAGAAGACTATCGCTTGCCACATCCACGATGCCATCCACCGCTCTCAGCTGGCTTGATACCTCACCGGCCAGCCTCTCCAGAACAGTCAGGTCCGGTCCGAATATTTTTACGGCATACTCACCGTTTTTGACACCGGACATGGCCTCTTCCATGCTGTCTTTTATGCACTGGGAGAAATTGAGAATCAGTCCCGGTACAGCCTTGCTTATCTCTTCGTTCATAGACTCCACCAGCTGCTCTTTACTCGAATACTGGGAGCGCCAGCTGCTCTGGGGATGGAGATTGACCAGGACCTCGATTATATTGTACGGGTTGGGATCGGTACCGTCATCGGGGGCGCCTATTTGAGTGAGAGCGCTCCTGGTCTCCGGATAGGACCTCATCACCTTTCTAATATCGCGAGCGATACTAACAGCTTTCTCCAGAGAGATGCTGGAAGGTCGAATGGTGACCGTGAGCCAGATGTTTCCTTCCTCAAGCTCGGGAATGAACTCCGAGCCTAGACCCGGCACCAGACAAGCAGCCAGAAGGATCAATGTGAGATAAGCGGCGATAATTTTTTTGGAGTGTTTGCCGACTCTGAGGATTAAATTGCCGTAAAAGACCTTCAACTTTCTTACAAGCGGATTCTCACGCGCCGAAGGCGGTCTCGACTTGAATACCAGATAACTAACCACCGGTATCACCAGTAGGGTTATCAAAACCGCAGCCATCAAAACAATACACATTAAAATCGCCAGAGGTTTGAAGAGCCGTCCTTCAACGCTCTCAAAACTCAAGATCGGCAGAAAAGAGAGGGAGATGATAATGGTGGAGAAGAAAATAGGCTTGAAAACTTCCTGGGAGGCTTCACATATTCGACCTCTTATTTCGGAAGCTGTGAGATCGGATCGCTCCAACTTAGTGACGATATTCTCTACCATGATCACCGCACCATCCACGATGATGCCGAAGTCTATGGCACCAAGGGAGAGTAAATTTGCCGATACGTCAAACACTTTCAGGGCGCATACCGAAGCAAGGAGCGCTGCGGGAATCACGATGGAACAGATAAGCGCGCTCCGCACTTGAAAGAGGAAGAGCATGAGGATCAATACAACCAGGACTATGCCATGGGCCACATTGTGGGAGATTGTCTCCACGGTTTGATTCACCAGAACAGTACGATCTTGAACCGGGATTATCTGCATACCCTCAGGCAACTCAGCACAAATTTCTTTCCAGGAACTCATCACATTTTCAATTACTCTAGAAGGGTTGTCTCCCCTTCTCATCATCAAAATGCCTTCCACAGCATCGTCATCGTCATCAAATCCCACCTGCCCTTTTCGCACGGCGTTGGAGACCTTGACGTCACAGACCTCTTTGATTCGGATAGCGGTGCCTTCTTTGTTGGTGGAGATAACAACATTCTCTATGTCTTTGACAGTCTTGAGAAGGCCGAGACCCCGGACCATGAATCTCTGATCATTGCTGACTATATAGCTACCGCCGGTGGAATCATTAGATCTGAGGATAGCGGTCCTGATATCCTGCTGACTGACTCCCATAGCCCTGAGTCTGCCTGGATCCATTTCGACCTGAAAAATTTTAGTCGGTCCACCAAATCCGGTGGAATCGACCACACCATCAACCGATTTGAATAGCCTGCTGAGAAGCCAATCTTGAGCTTCTTTCCTATCCATGGAATTCCAGTGGTCGCCCCGCAACACATAGCGAAACACTTCACCGACCGGACTTGCGTTGGGGTCGATCTCCGGCTCTACACCCTTCGGTAGATCCGCGTGGGCGATACGCTCGAGAACCTGCTGCCTGGCTGTATAAACATCGGCGTGGTCGTCGAAAACCACCGTCACCACAGAAAGTCCAAATATTGATATCGACCTTGGTGCCCTACTATTTGGTATCCCATTCAGTTCTTTTTCTATGGGGATAGTAACCAGTCTCTCCACTTCTTCGGCGGCTTTGCCCGGAACCTGTGTGAGCACACGAACCTGCATGTTGGCTATGTCAGGAAAAGCCTCCAGGGGCAGTTTTTGATAGACGATCAAACCTGAGGCCATCACGCAGAGGAGGAGCAGGATCACGAACACTCGCTTGGAAATGAGCCAGTCGGTTAATCTATATAGAACATTGCCATCTCTGGAAGTTTTGGCAGGGTCAATATCACTGCCATTTGTCGGGGTCATTTTAGTTCCAGCTTTTAAGCGAAAGGGAGCGCAGGGCAAGGGACTCTTCCACGACCACTCGTTCCCCTTCTTTTAGACCGGACTTAATCACAGCCCAATCTCCGACTTCCTCATCCACTTCTACGATTCTCTCCCGAAAACAGCCTTTCCCGGCCGGAACATAAACGACCTTAAAAGACCCGGCTTCTTGAATCGCCTTCTTGGGAATCGACAAGGAGGAGTTATTACCCACAAGAATTCTCATACGGGCAAACATTTTCGGCTTGAGCTTCATCTGGGTATTAGGAATTACTGCTCTCACCGCAAGCGTCCTGGTCTCCGGATCGATGGCTCCAGCCACATGATCAAGTTTGCCTTTATAGACTTCAGTAGAGTAGCTATCCACTCGAAATTCGATCTGTTGACCGACTCTTACATGCCTGATGTCCTGCTCATAGACATCGGCCATCAACCAGAGGGTATCTATATCATCAATAACCAGAAGGCTCTGGGAGGGCTGCACCAGTTCTCCGACATTGACGGTTCTCTCAAGCACGATTCCGCCTTGATTGCTGATTAGCGGTATCGACTGTACCGGCTCCCTGCCGCTCATTAGAGCCTTGATAGTAGATGGAGGAATACCGAGGGCGGATAACTTCAAGGTCAGGCCGGCTCGGGCTCTCTCCTTCTTCTCCCGGGCAATATTTTTCTTGCTAGCCAGCCTTGCCGACAATGCGGCAACCTGATTTACCAACTTATTCAGCTCTGTCTGTTTACATTCCACGTCCCTCTGGGAGCCGATTTTCTCTTCGAATAAAACCTTAGCTCTATTGAATTCAGTGGTGCAAAGTTCCAGCTCCAACTGGGTCTGGGACTTTGTGAACTCGATCTTTTCTAAGTCTATGGAAAGCTCCGACTCGATCTCGGTCTCTTGCTTGAAAAAATCAGCGATCAGGCTACTTACTTCCTGACTGGTTACCTCGGCCACTGTCTGACCTTTGATTACGGTATCGCCCACGGAGACCGTAAGGGACAAAATTCTACCGGCGGTGGGTGAATTGACCCTGGTTATGGCGTTGGCGTTTACCTGAAGTTGTCCGGTTGTCTCAACAACTGTCGGAATGTCGCGACGAGTAACCGCGTCAAAGCTGATTTTCTTCAACAGGGCGTTGTTGCCATCCAGGGCGACCTCCCCTTTTTTATGGTGCGCAGCCCTGGGCGACGCCACCACCGCTGCCTTATGCTCAAATACTTTCAGCCCGAATGGACCTATCGATGCCACCGATCCTAAAAACACCAGGCCCACAAAGACGGGCAGAGCGAATATAGCCTTTCGCCACCGGAAAAGAAGCTTTGACAAAAAACACTCCAAATCTAATTTTTGAAATAAATAGCATGCCGATTATAGTACCTGTTGCCGGAATTAGAGAATTAAATATCTGGGGGTTACTTCTTATGAGAAGCAAATCTCCTTATAGAGGGCAAATTCGCTAAAATATTGCTCTGGTAGAAAATCTAGAGATATTTATGGTGAGAAAAGACAAATCCCTGATAGAGCAGCGCATAAGCCTGATCACCCTGGGCGTAAAAGATATCGAAACCTCCCTGGCTTTCTATAGAGATTGCCTGGGCTGGAGACCGAGCAGCACCAGCAGTGAAGACATGATTGTCTTCCAGGTGGGTACCATGGCATTCGGTCTCTATCCCCGGGACAAACTTGCCGAAGACGCCTGCCTCAAAGATGACGGCAGCGGAGGATTTGGAGGGATCACCCTGGCTTATTGCGTCAGAGAGAAGAGCGAAGTCGACCGGATTCTCAAGCATGTGGAAAACGCGGGGATGAAGATTCTAAAGCCGGCCCAGGATGTCTTCTGGGGAGGTTATTCAGGCTACTTTGCCGACCCGGACTACCACCCCTGGGAAATTGCCTGGAATCCTTTCGACATAAGACCTAAAAACGAAGCCGGAGATATAATTCTGCCTGAATAGAGTGGGAATAACCGCCTGGCTATATACGGTGGAACCTCTAATATAAAGAGGTGGTCCGCCAGGAGGGCTTTGACTCTGTATTCCGCGCTCAAAATAGCGGCGACTGTGCTTGCCCTATTTTTTCTTCTCTATCTAATAACTTTTGCCACGGCCTATCCCTCCAGACAGCTGATAACGGCTATCTGCTTCGAGACCGGCTTCATCCTGATGATCTTACTCTTTCGCTTCCTCTCGTCTAAGAGAAAGTCTCAAAAGGCTAAAAGTATTGTGGTGGAAGAGATCATAAACGGCTTCAAACCTATAAGAGTCGGCAGGAAAGTGGTTTTAGCGACTGTACTTACCATCGCTCTTCCTCTGATAATGTTTGTTGTCCTCGATTTTAGCGCCCTGATTGCCGCCATATATGGAGCGGACTCTTATGCGAAAGCAGCCTACAGATTGGTGCCTACTTATATGGTCTATGAAGGGGCCCATCCGGCACTGAGCCTGGAGCTTTACTCCGGCTCTTTGATAGAAGCTAAGAAGTTTGAGGAAGCGCATAAATATACGAAGATGCTCTTCTCAATAAGAGAAGAGATATTCGGTAAGTCTCACTGGATGTATGGTGGCATGGTGGCGAACCTGGCCAATATCTATTACAAAGAAGGCAAGTATAAAAAGGCCGAACAGACCTACCGAGACTCCATAGCCATCTGCCAGGCCGACCAGGGCTATCAAAAGTTAGGTTCGGCCATAACCAGGCTTGGCAATTGCCTCAGGGAGCAAGGGCGGTATGAAGAAGCCCTGGTAGCTTATGAAGAAGCCCTCAAAATGAGAAAGCAAGAATTCGGACCTGATAGTATGAGAGTGGCTGAGACCACCAGGGAGCTTGCCCTGCTCATGACCTTCCTGCACAGAAAAGAGAGCGGTGATAGGCTGTTTGAGAAAG
>JAUIJG010000182.1 GCA_030431355.1 bacterium | reverse complement strand
CCAGGGCGTTTAGAAGGTTGACATCAGCGCTGGGTGAGACCAGCAAATGTAGCTCCCCATAAGCCGGAACATTTACATAACCCCGTGCCTCTCCCACAGGCCTGTCCCACCAGTTCGAATTCCCTATGCCACCTTTGATTAGATACAAAGAGCCAAGAGATTGCTCGGATGGGAAGACAACAGTTTTTTCCGATACCGTCATTTTCGATACTGCCTTACTTTTGGGGTTTTGCAAATCGGGGAACATTCTGATCCATAAAAATATTCCCGATATTAATAACCGGCACACCTAAATTCTCTTCGAGCTCTTTAGTATATTGATCCGCTTGTTCTGGATCAGAGCCGGTGCCGATGAAAACCTTGTCGAAGGGATGTGACCGTTTTAAATATATGAGACCGTCAACCAGCTTCTCCGGGAGGATTTTTACTGTCAAGATCATGTCGTTGTGGGAGAAACTGGGAGCTATTTGTTGGGATACTACCCTCTGGAGAAGCTCATACATTATTCCTCTGCGGGCCTGCTCCTCTTCCGAGTGGTAAATGATGATCTCTTTCGGTCCGGGCTCTTCTTTCTCCAGTAAACGTATCAATGAATGGGCTAACTTTCTAGCCTTGGCTCCCCCGGTGCAAAGTACATAAACAGGGAGGTTCTCGGGCAGTTGAGATAATTTTGCATATCGTCCCAGCCCTAATCTTAGATCCGGCAATTGTCTTAGCCGTCCCTCCAACAGTCCCAGTCTGTAGAAGCACATGATAAGAAGAATAACCAGGAGAATTTCCAGTCCCAGCGCTCTTGCTTCGTCGGTGGTGGCAATCAAAATTATTTCTGCAAAGGAGAGGGTGAACAAACCAATTAATGGTGGCGCTGGAATTTTAATCTTGTTGAGAGTGACGGTGAATTGAGATTTAAAAGGCGCACGTTCTACTTTGACCGGCATCTTGAATCTCATCATGATTACACCCAGGCAGAATGCACTCATAACCGCAAGAAATGCCATTCCGTAAACTTGGGAGAGTTCATCCACTTTGCCGGGTAGAAGAAATATCATTGTCGAAGCGATGAACATAAAAGGAATAACCACATAAGGATATCCCTGGAATAAAGGAATCTTGTGGGCCCATCGTCTAAGCAATACTCCAGGCAGGTTCCCCTGTTTGGCCATGGTGGTACAGAGACCTATGCAGCCGACATAAGCCGTGTTCACTGCGGCAAATAATGTGAGACCGGCGTCGGCAACCAGGATATGCAGAAGTGTTTTGCCACCTTCGACAAAAGCCAGACCCGACAGAAGATGATCTCTGTGCGCTTCAATTTCGGATGGGCTTAGCAGGGTAAGGCATAGTAAGGACGTTAACGGTGCTGTTATACCCACGAGGACAACCACGGCCAGATAAATCTTTTTCAGAGTTCTCCAGGTTGGTGTCTTTAACTGTTCCACAATCTGGGCGGCAGACTCAAAACCGGTGATACCCAAAAATGCCGCAGCGAATCCATGGGCCATGTTCCAGGGACTTATCTTGGGAATGTCTCGAAAGACGATGCTGAAGTCTACTTGTCTTTCAAAAGCTAGAAACAGCCCTCTCACGTCCATAAACAGAAGCAGCGAAAAGTGGAAGAAAGCGATTAGAAACACTATGAAAGCCGGCTCTTTGATTCCGATAATGTTCAGAATGCCAAACAAAATAACCGGTATAAGTGATACCAAAAGTACCTGCTCCACCGGCCAGTTCGAAACATTGTCCAGGGAGTCCAAATAGAAGGCCCCGGAAAGAGCGCTCACGGCAGCAGTCGCCAGATAAGAAAGGATCGTCAGGGCACCGACTATCATAGCCAGTCTTTTGCCCACGGTCTGCAGAACCATTATGTAGGCGCCACCGTTGAACGGACTGACAGCGCAACCCTCTTCATAAGTGCTCTTGAAAAGCCACATCAGAAGGCAGATTGCAAGAATGACAAGAGGGGTCGCCATACCCATGTACGGCAAGATGATTGCGGTACTGTAGAAGACCGAGGTACCAATATCGGCGCCAACTATGGCGGCTCCAAGCCACCAGTTTAATAGAGCGTCTTTTGTTTTGCTTCCGCCGGATTTTCCTCCGGTCTCGGTATTGCCTGCCGCCGTTTCTGTCATCTTAAATTCTTAATAGGCTCTGCTTGTTTCCTGGAGTTACTTTGTCTTGGTGTATCTGAGCGAGTTTGAATTTGTCCGGAAGAGATTTTAACTCATTTCTTAATTGGAGGTGTTCATGCATTGCTTTAACGGGCTCGCGCCCATGCCGGGAAATACCCGCACTGTTCCAAAAAAAGCACGAATGGATATCCAAACCGCTGTGATTGTCCAGATGGTTGTCAGTCCGTCCAGAACATAGAAACCGGATACAAGCAAAAGAAAAGTGCCACAACCGGTGGCAAGGATCATGACGTTGCGGAGGTATCCAAAATCGCCGGTGCCCCAGTGTATTCCGTCTGTGGCGAATGCCAGTGCATTGATCGGTTGGGCCGCTGCTGCTACGAACCAGGCTGTATTGAAAAGAGAAAGGGCGCTGACCGGCACCAGAATACTGACCACCAGGTTGGTGGAGAGAACCATGGCTACTGCCAGCAGGGAGCCTGTGACAATACTCCAGATACAGACATAAGATGCCACTTTTCTGGCTATGGCTATCTGATTGGCTCCCAGAAAGTAGCCGATCAGGCTCTGCCCCGTGATGGCAAAGCTGTCTAGAAATAGAGCGGTAAAAAGCCAAATTTGCCGAATTGCCTGGTGGGCGGCGCCACCTTCTGCACCGATTGTAGTGGCTTCCCGAGTGCAGAGAATGATAAAGAGAGTAAGCAATCCCGTTCGAATAAATAGATCACCGCCAATCTTTACTAAGAGGCTAATGTCTCCCGGATTGAGGCGGTCCGGTTTGGAAAATCTCAATTGAATCGAATAGAGGCAGAGTGCTGCTCCCAGATATTGAGAGATCAGGGTGGCCAGCGCGGCACCTTTAATACCAAGGGCTGGGAAGGAGAGCATGCTTATTGGGCTTGTGGGAAGTGGCTGCCAACCGAAAATGAAAATCGGATCGAGGATGACATTTATAATGTTGACCAAAATAGCAACTTTCATCGGTGTTTTCATGTCCTGGACACCACGGAGAATACCGAATGAAGTCATGGTCACGAGAATGGCCGGAGCAGCAAAAAAGCGCACGTGCATGTAGTCCACGGCCCGGCTGAGAATGCCGCCTGTGGCTCCCATGAAGAGTGATGCTTGTTCCGCCGCTAAAAAGCCTACCAGGGCTATTATGATTCCAAAGACGAGAGCCATCGATAGAGCCATGCCGGCAACTTGACTGGCTCTGGCTTTGTCTCTTTTCCCCCATAGCTGAGCGACTTCCGTCTGGGATCCGACTCCCAGGAAATTGAAGATCCAGAAAATCCCTGAGAGAGTTACTGTTCCTACTCCCAGAGCAGCCAGGGACTCCGCGCCCAGCCGGGAGATAAAAGATGTATCGACAAGACCGGTCAGGGGCTCGGCTATCATCGAGAACAGCACCGGTGTAGCAAGCACCATAAGCGTTCTGTTAGGACGCTTTACGAATGAATGTTGGCTGGGGTCGTCTAGGTGTTCTTCAGGCATAGCCTATTCACTTTCCTTCTTGTTTTTTTGAATCTGCTTTTCTTATGCGTGTTTGCGTTTGCGTATGTGTGTGCGTGTGTGTGTCGAACCGCTTCAGACTATTTCTGTGCTATCCGTCTCTTCCTCTATTTCCACTCTGGGAAAGCTCACTTTGATCCGGGTTCCTTTTTGGTCACTTCCTTCAGAAATACTGACCTCAGCATTGTGCGCTTTCGCTATTTCGGAGACTATGGCAAGGCCCAAGCCACTACCGGTGATATCGAGGTCCGAACCTGTCACTCTGTAGAAACGCTCAAATACCCTCTCTCTTTCTCCTTCCGGAATGCCAATCCCGTCGTCTTCTATAATCAAATCTATTGTTTTATTGGAAGTTATTTCTATGGTGACGGTGCCGCCGGGGCGGTTGTAGCGGAGAGCGTTCTCAAGCAAATTTGTTGTTAGCTCTCTAAGGCTGACCGGGTCTCCTTCCACTAGAGCCTGGGAGTCATCGGAATGAAAGTCTAATTCCACCTGTCTGTCGATGGACTCCGGCACTATTTCCGTGGTGGCATCCGAAACGATAATGTTCAAGTCCACAGGCTTAAAACTGGAAGCACGAGTGATCGCATGTTCAGCCTTTGAAAGACTCAATAGCTGCTGCACAGTCCTTGTCATTCGGTCGAATCCGTCTGTTTGCGTTTGTAGTAACTCCTTGATCTTATCTACGTCATCTTCCTTCTGGGCCAGCTGGGCGTAAGTCTTCAAACCAGCCAGGGGGGTGCGCAATTGATGGGCGGCGTTGGAGGCGAAACGTCTTTGCCTACTTATATCCAGCCTGGCTCTTTCCAGGAGGTCGTTCAAAGCCATAATAAAAGTGGTCACCTCATCCGGTACTATCTTCAAATTAATTGGAGATAGATCCTGCGGGGGCCTCTTGCCGATAGCATGGCTTATCTTGCTCAGGGGTCTTAAGCCCTTGGTTATTCCTACCCGGACTGCGATAACCGCCGATGTGATAATTAAAAGTTGGGGCAAGACAATACCGGCAAGTATCTGCTGGGTCAGCTCCATTCTTGCATTTTTAGTCTCCGCCACTTGAATAATTACCGATCCCATGGGGCTTTCCGGGGCAAGCATACGAATTATCGCGACCCTCACCTCTCTGCCTTTCACAACCGTGTCCCTGAAAATTGGAGGTTCTCCCACCGCCGGAGCCTCTTCCGGCGCCGGTAATGTTTCGTCGCCGGCCAGCCTCAAGCCGTAAGGGGCGAAAACCTGGAAGTAAAAGTCATCTCTGTTATTGTGACGGAAAATCGCTTCAACTCCCCGGGGCAAATCAACCGTTACTTTGCTGCCCATAACTCTGATACGACCGGCAACGGAGTCAGCGGAGTTGATCAACTGCGTAGAGATCGGTGGTAAAGTATTGCGCCAGCAGGTATGTACAAAGAGCTGACACTATCAGTAGTGTCGTCAGTGGGATTGTCAGCCAGAGCATGAGCTGACGTCTTATTGAATTATTCATTGGGCTCGGACTCTTCCGGGCTCCTGGGTGGTTCTAGTATGTAGCCCAGACCACGAATGGTTCTTACCGTGCAACCGCTGCCCTCCAACTTCTTACGAAGTCTGTGCACGATTATCTCGATGGCATTGAAGCTGATTTCTGCTTCCCAGCTAGACAGATGCTCTTTTAGTTGATTTTTGTTGACTACCTTCCCGGAGCGCTGCAGGAGCAATTCCAAAACAGCTATTTCCCGAGCGGACAATTCCACGGGAGTGTCTTTTACTGTCAGCCTTCTGCCCACTGTGTCGAAAACCACATTCCCGTAGCGAATTTCAGTGAGATTGCCCCAGGTCTCTTTTCTGAGTAAGGCTCTTATCCTTGCTTCCAGCTCTTCCAGATGAAACGGCTTTGTCATGTAGTCGTTGGCGCCGAGGTCCAGACCGGTAATCCTGTCTTCCAGAGAATCCCTGGCTGTGAGAATGAGCACCGGCGTGGCAGACCCTCTCTGTCTTAGTTTTGTCAGCACCTCCAGTCCGTCCATCTCAGGCAAGCCCAGATCAAGAACGAGAAGGTCGTATTCCGTGCTGGATAGGGCTCTGTCAGCATCCGCACCGGTTCTTACATGATCAACCACGTATCCGTTCTGGGTTAGAGCCAGGCTGACACCGTTGGATAACATCTGGTCGTCTTCTACTAACAGAATTCGCATTTTGAAGAAACTCTCCTGGTCGCACTAGCCTCTTCCCTGGCCGGACCTCTGCTCCGGTCTCGGGGAGAGGGAGGGAGATGCCGGTACACTGTCATTTAGCTGTTTCCAGTCTCCCTTCTCCGTCTGAATGATAGCAGAGAGATAAGAAGAGTTAGCGTTGCCTCCATTCCAGGCGAAATACTTTTAACCGATCTTTGTTGTTCAATCGCCATAGATAATAAGGTCTTTTCTTATCAAGTCTGATATCTTTGTTTCTGTCGGCCCTGATCGTGATGTTTTTCATCGCTTCCCGGAAGCTCCTGAAATCCCATGAATGTCAGGACCCATTTTTAACACCGCTTTTCCTGAGCGATCTACTTTGGGGTATCTGAAATATCTTCGAAGTTTCAAGGGGACGAATTCAGGACGGAGCAGGTGATCAATTCTAAATCTACTGGGAGAGTAAGACATGCAAACTGCCGGACAAGTGGAGAACAGACTGAAGCAGCTCAGTAAACACGGACAGTCTATTTGGCTTGATTTTATTCGGCGCGGTTTTCTCAGGGATGGTGAATTAAAAGTCCTGGTTGAGGAAGATGGTTTGAGAGGAGTAACTTCCAACCCCTCAATATTTGAGAAGGCCATCGCAGGCAGCGACGATTACAAAGAAGATCTTGAATCGCTGGAATTTGATCGAGAGCTTGATGCAAACGCCATCTACGAAAAGCTCGCGATAGAGGACATTCGTGAAGCCCTTGACGTCTTGAAGGGAGTCTATACCGAGACCGCCGGACGTGATGGCTATGTGAGCATGGAGGTCTCACCCTTAATCGCTTCCGATACCGAAGCCACAGTGAATGAGGCCATGAGGTTGTGGACTGAGATCGACCGCCCTAACCTGATGATCAAAGTTCCTGCCACAGAACAAGGGATTCCTGCAGTGGAGGAGCTTATCTCCCGGGGAATCAATGTCAACGTTACCCTGCTATTTAGCTGTGCCTATTACCGAAGGGTGGCCGAAGCTTATATGAGCGGTCTTGAGAAATTGGCGGCTTCCGGAGGCGATCTGAGCACGGTCGCTTCCGTGGCAAGCTTCTTTGTCTCTCGTATCGACAGCAAGGTGGACAATGCCCTTGAAAAGGTGATGGAGGAGGCCGAGGAAGCGCGCCATAAGAATTCCGCCGGTCACCTCAAAGGCAAAATCGCCATCGCGAACGCGAAGATGGCTTATCAGATCTATAGAGAGTTATTTACTTCGGAGCGTTGGAAGGCTCTGGTCAAAGACGGAGCCAGGCCCCAGCGCTTGCTCTGGGCCAGCACGTCAACCAAGAATCCTGACTATCCGGATACTCTTTATGTCGATCAACTGATCGGCAACGAGACAGTCAACACCATTCCTCTCGACACTCTCAACGCTTTTCGCGAGCATGGCGTCGCCGAAGAAGCCCTGGAGAAAGGTGTGGATGAAGCGAAGGAACAGCTGCACACCCTGGAGGAGCTGGGTATCTCACTGGAGTCCATCACCGATACCCTGCTGGAAGAAGGTGTGGAAGCTTTCGCCTCGTCATTCCGGGATCTTATAGACACCGTGGAAGAGGCTAGAATATCCAGACTGCCGGACTTTACTTCCAACACGGAAGTGGTCATGCCGGAAGGTTTGGCCCGGTCTGTTCATCAACGTCTTGAGTTGTTGCAGCAACAAAATTTTGTCCAGCGCATTTGGAACAAAGATGCATCGCTCTGGACGGACAAAGATGAAAGTAACTGGCTTGATTGGCTCGATATCGTCGACGAGCAGTTAAAAGAGAACCGTGAAATTTTTGAGACCATAGCTAGCGAAGTACGAAAATCTTCAATCGAACATGTCCTACTGCTGGGCATGGGCGGCTCCAGTCTGTGTCCCGAAGTTTTCAGTCTCACTTTCGGTAAGCAAGAGCAATTTCCCTTACTTGGAATTCTTGACTCCACCTCTCCGGAGCAGATTGCCACCGTTGCCGACGGTCTTGATTTGAAGAAGACGGTTTTTGTGGTAGCCAGCAAGTCCGGGTCTACTCTGGAGCCGAACATATTCATGGCTTACTTCCTCGACCTGATGAGAAAGGAGCTTGGTGATGCGGCTGGCGATTACTTTGTCGCTATCACGGACCCGGGTTCTAAGCTGGAGCAATTTGCCAGAGACAATGGATTCAAGCATACTTTTTACGGCAAGCCCCAAATTGGCGGACGCTATTCCGCGCTCTCAAACTTCGGAATGGTGCCTGCGGCTCTCATGGGTGTAGACAGTGTCGAGTTTTTAGAACGGGCTAAACAGATGGCCGACTCCTGTTCAATTTCTTCCCGATTACTCTCTAACCCGGGATTGTACCTGGGCACCATCCTCGGCGAGGCTGCCCTGGCCGGACGGGATAAATTGACCATCGCCACCTCTTCCAGCCTTCATGACCTGGGGGCCTGGCTTGAACAGCTTGTTGCTGAGTCAACCGGAAAAGACGGCAAAGCAATTATTCCTGTGGATCGAGAGCATCTTGGCACTCCTGATTCTTACGGGGCGGATAGGCTTTTCGTCCATGTGAAACTGGAAGGAGATGATGATTCCCAGAAAGAGGAAGCAATTTCCACCCTGGCCGAAGCAGGATATCCGGTGGTGCGGATCACGGTAAAAGACAAACTGGATTTAGGCCAGGAAATGTTCCGTTTTGAATTCGCCACGGCCGTTGCCGGAGCGCTCATGGAGATTGATCCTTTCAATCAGCCCGACGTTGAAGCAAGCAAAATTGCCACCAGAGCGCTTACAAAAGCCTATGAAGAAGCGGGCTCTTTTCCGCCGGAAACACCGGTCCTTGAAGAAGGAGAGCTTTCCGTATTCATCGATGAACGTTATAGAAAAGAATTCCCCGAAGAGATTCAAAATTTGGAGGAGCTTGTCGGTCTACATCTCAGATCCATAGAAGCCGGCGATTATTTCGCTCTGCTTGCCTATATCGAGATGGATGATACCAATGAGGCGAAGCTCCAGAATATTCGTCATGGGGTGAGAGACGCTAAGAAAGTCGCTACCTGTCTTGGTTTTGGTCCTCGTTTTCTGCATTCCACAGGGCAAGCTTACAAAGGCGGTCCGAATTCAGGCGTCTTTGTTCAGTTGACTTGCGATCATGAAAAAGACATAGCGGTGCCTGACCATGCTTATTCCTTTGGTATCGTAGTCGATGCCCAGGCAAGAGGTGATCTCGAAGTGTTGGTAGAGAGGGAGAGAAGGGTCCTGAGGGTGCACCTCAAGGATGTTCAAGCCGGTCTCAATCAGCTTGCCAAAGCATTTACCTCGGCTTTGACCGAAGCGGTAGAAGATGCCACCGAGGCGGACGTGGAGGAAGAGACCGAATAGTCAATCAGGCTCTTGAGTCTGGGCATCCCTATTTAGACGCAGTTGAAATCCGGGAGGATATTGAAAAAACTCATGATACTTGCAGGTGATATAGGCGGCACCAAAACCAATCTGGCTTTTTTCGAGGTCGAAGGCGATAAGCTCAAAACCCTTGACGAAGCTACTTTCTCCAGCCAGGAATTCAGATCCCTGGAGGAGCTCTTGCAGGAGTTTCTCGGCTCTCATTCCTATAAGGTGGATCTGGCCAGTTTGAGCATTGCCGGTCCGGTCATTAACGGAACTTGCAAAGCCACCAATATCCCCTGGAACGTGGATTCTGCCACGGTATCCACCGAACTCGGGTTCAACAATACCTGGTTGATCAATGATCTGGAAGCTAATGCCCACGGGATTACACACCTGGGCGAGGATGAGTATGTCGTGCTTCATGCTGGCAAACCAGGAATGCACGGAAATGCTTGTGTGGTATCTGCCGGTACCGGACTCGGTGAAGCCGGAATGTTTTGGAATGGAGACGGATACATACCCTTCGCCTGTGAAGGTGGTCATACGGATTTCGGTCCCCGTAACGAAGAGCAGATTGACCTTCTCCGCTACATTCGTCGTGATCACCGTCATGTCAAATTCACGTTCCAAACGCTCTTGAATGATTTCCATGTGCAGCATTCCGAGGAAACCGCAACGAAACCCAAACCCCAAAGCCGCTGAAGATTCAGGCTCAAATGTTAAGGAAGCATCATTGAGTTGAAGCTTTTCCATGCAGTCGCGCAGCTCTTCGTACTCATCGGTTTCAACTGGATAGATACCAGCAAATACCA
>JAUIJG010000181.1 GCA_030431355.1 bacterium | reverse complement strand
GGCCACAACATCTGATTTAAGGAGCTCACCTGAATCCTGGAGAAGACGAGCCCTCTTCGCATACAGTTGATCAAGTTCGAGCATCCCGGCAACAAAGCGCTTTCTAACCGCCCCTGGAGAGTAGCCTTCTTTGCCTTCTCTCACCCGATTGACCACATCCAGACCGAGTTGGGAAGCAGAAGCCGAAGCGCCTATTATTGAGGTAACTATGCCTGCATTCAATCCTCTTTTCAATCTGTTTATGCGAATAGCAAGAGGGCGATTCAACTTCGGACCTAGTTCGTCCACTCCCACCGCGGTAGCGGCTAAAAGCCCAGCGGCACTGGTCTCTTGACCTGCGATATCAATCCACTTTCTAAACCTGTACTTCTTCAGTGCTTCAGTCTCTGAACGAGCTATCAACTGGTGAAGATTGACGGACTTCAGCATGATCTCTCTATCAATCTGAAGCAAATCATTCAAATGTCCGGTCTCAGCTCCTGAGGTCTTCGAGGAAGGCTCGGAGCCGGAGACATCGATCCTCTCCAGAGCCTGAACCGGGCACGCAACAAACTGCATGCCAAGTAGCACAACTAATAGAGAGACTGATACCGACTTCGGAAGTCGGCGATTGAACTGAATCATTTTAAAAGAGCTTACTAAGTGAAAATCCAGCGACAATTATACTTCAGTCCGTAGGACCTTTGATAAGTCACAGCTTAAATCCTGCTGCTTTGATCTACGGAGGTGAGAATCTTCATCCAATTTAATGATTTCCTTCGATTTCATTATGCAAAAACTGATGCCTATTGTTAAACAGTTTTCGAAAACTGAGAAGCACACCGCTTATGGTGCCAAGGCCGGTAGCCACTGCAATCAAAAAGATTATCACTATCTGATATTTTACAGCCGAAACCGGATGAACTCCGGCAAGAAGCTGACCGGTCATCATTCCAGGCAAGGTAACGATTCCAACCACCATCATTGTATTGATAATCGGAACCAGGCCAGCTCTGACCGCGTCACTAACATAAGGTCTGGCCGCTTCCCATCGCGATGCACCCAGGGCAAGCAAGGTCTCTACATTATCTCTTTTATGATGAAGGTCATGGGTAAAGCGTTCAAGCCCGAGCGATATTCCGTTGAGAATATTGCCGAGGATCATTCCTAGAAGAGGAATAGCATACTGAGGGCTGTACCATGGTTTGATCTGAACGATGAAGAAGAGCGCAATGGCAGTTACTATCCAGGAACTTGCCCACACAGATAGAAGACTGGTGGTCATCAATCCCTTATACTTCAAAGTCACCCTGTCGACGGCAGTGATACCGGCCACAGTGGTCATCGCAGCCATCAAGCCAAGGACATAGTACCATTGCCCCAGAGAGAAAACCCAGTGCAAGATCATACCGAGAAGCAGCAGCTGAACGGTCATTCTCACCGCGCCGATGAAAAGACTCTTCTCAAGATTGAGCTTGAGTGCAAGCGAGATGCCTCCGTTTATCAAAATCAAAGCAGCAGCTAAAGCTACCTGACCAGAACCAAGATCTATATACTGGCTCTCCAAATCAGCTCCTCTCCTCCAGGCTACCGTCTTTAAATTGCAGACGACGGTCAGCCACACGCTTAACTTGCTCCGGGTCGTGGGAGGTCCACAGATAGCTCAAACGCCCATCCCCTTCCTCAAACCATTTGCCAAGCAATCTCTCCACATCTCTAGTGGTATCAGGATCAAGGGCGGCAGTGGGTTCATCCAAAAGAAGCATCTCCGGTTCAAGCTGCATAGCCCGGATGAGGCTGACCAGCTGTCTTTCCCCACCGGATAGTGATGAAACAGACTTCTCTAAAAAGTCTTTTCCACGGTTAAGGCGCTCTAAAAAGGCAGAGATAAGCTGCGGATCGAACTTTCGATCTTTATGAATCTGCATCTCCAGAGGCTGTCGTAAATTATCCTCCACTGTTCCAGGGAACAAACCCGGACTCTGATGTAGATAAATTATCTTTGCCCGATAAGCCGGTACTTCCTGATCGCTTACCTCGCCACCATTCCATAGGATAGAACCGCTATCCAGCGGGTCGAGGTGGGCGATAGCTCTCATAAAAAGGGTCTTACCCGATCCTGTAGCTCCGCTCAGACAAATTCGCTCACCAGTGGTAATGGCAAGCGAAATGTCCCTAAACAACCAACTCTCCTCACCAGGCGACTTCCTGCCGATTGACCTTACTTCAATTAGTGGCGAAGAGGTACCCAGAGAGGGGCTTCCTGAAGATGACTTACTCAGAATTCACTCTCCCTGACTTGATCCGAGTTCTTGGTTCGCAAATTGATAACCGTCTCCGGTACAAAACTTTTATTGTCATCCAGCTTCTTTCCTTTCCAGGACTTCATCAATGCCCCAAGGGAAACCAGTTGAGCCAGCGCCGGCTCCGGCTCAAGGGAGTCGAATTCATCGGCATAGCACTGAAACCAGGGTATACCGGCTGCCTGATACTTGCGACGAGTAAAGGGTCTGCAGGGAGGATTCAGACCGGTGGCATGCCTCCACATGGTTGAGTTTAAGATATGAATAAAGCACCTGCTTGAAGTACCTTGCTCCCAAACATCCAAACCATAGGGGTCTTTTAGAATCGACTGTCGCAACACACCGCCGGCGGCGATGCCCATGGCAGCGGATTTCTTAGTAGTACGATGATACATAACCACATTACCGTCCCTATCTAAATTGGGGGGATAGAGCTCTTCAAAAACTTCTCTCTTCATGGGACTAACAACAAGCTGTATACCACCGAATTCACCAAGACCCGTGACCTGTTCTTCGGCCGTATATCCATCGCCTAAACCGGCTGCCACGAACTGTCTCACTTTTCCATTACCGACACAGAATCCATCTATCCAGCGTTGCTCCGGAACAACCAGGTAATTCTGGGGTTCCGTGCTAAACTCCGATCTATAACTCTCACCGCTAACGGCACAAACTTTTCCGGTAAGCACTTTGACGGCAAATGGATAGGGAGCCTGGTTGCCAATTTCCTCTGAGTCAAAATTTATCCACATCGCCTCTGCCTGGTACATGGGCATCATAACGCCACCGTGCGCAACCCATTCTTCCGGAATTCTGGTGGAATAATCATCAACATGTCGAATAGGAAACCGACCAAGACCGGCAGGAAGAGGATAACTATTGCCATCATCAGGCACCCGAAGCGTCCGCAAAAGACTTATATTCAATTTTGCCTTCGGATGTACTTCCGGGAAACTAAACTCAAGCATGTCCTTTCTAAGTTCTATCATTGACTTTGTCCTCTACCATTCACCATCCCTGACCTCTCGCACGATTCTGAGAACGGCATGATCCGGCATGTCTTTTAACTGTCTTATCATCTCAGCGAATATTTTTGGTCTTGTGAGAATGATCTTTTTGAGATCCTGGGATACTTTGCCGGCAAGAGCCAACATCATATCCGGGTCTTCTTTCAGCTCTTCGGCAAGGGCGACTATTGTTCCCTCCCCGGGAGGAGATTCCAGTCCTCGTTCTATCTTACTCAGATAAGAAGGTTCAATTCCGATTGCCCCTGCCACCTTTCTCAAGGAATATTGGCGAGGTTCGGTCCCCTGCAACTTCAGGCGTTTCTCTCTCACATAGCTTCCAAATTCGCTCATATGCGTAGCATATACTACACGCTACACAATGGCAAGACCCGAGTAAAATAGAGAAAGCCTTTCCTTAAATATGAAAAGGAGAAAAACTTCTGAGCAACCACAAAGAAATTAGTCAAGCTAAAGTTCGACCTGCCACCGTAGACGATGCAAAAGCAATTTTGGAAGTTCATTACGGCGCAGTGCATGAAACTGCCGACAAAGACTACCCCATAGAAATTCTTTCTGAATGGTCGCCTGAGGTAGACGAAAAGAGACTGACTGCTTTCCAGAAACAGCTTCGTGAGAGCAAAGACGGAGAGAAGCTCTACGTTGTAGAACTAGAGAATCAGATAGCGGGTTTCGGTGCGATTGTTCCAGCCAATCAGGAACTCAGAGCGGTCTATGTTAGCCCTATGTTCGCCAGACGTTCCGTCGGAAAGCTGATTTTAGAGCACCTGGAAAAGGAAGCGCTCTTACTCGGAGTAAAAGAGCTGCACCTGGATTCTTCCCTAACGGCCGAAACCTTCTATATAAAGTACGGATACAAAATAAAATCCCGGGGCAAGCACAAACTCAAATCGGGAAGAGAAATGGACTGCGTATATATGTTTAAGGAGCTAGACACTGAATAATTATCCGTTCCCCAGAAGGGCAACGCTCAATTCGGACCGTGCTAAACCTCTTACGTGGCAACTCACAGGAGAGTAGACAATGAAACGGAATACGCTTATCGCCCTTTTGGCTGTAGCAATCACAAGCATCGGTCTGACCGCATGCGGTGGCGGAGACAAAGCAAAAATTGAAGTAGACGACAAACTTCTCAGTGATGGCAAAGAGATAGAGATAGAAACACCCGGCGGCGATGCCCACATCGACGTTCCGGCAGTGGATGGCAAATAGTTATAAATCGATTGGGGAACATCGACAAGCAAAATTAAGGTTACACATACTCTCGAATTGTAGTCTGTAATCTTGAAATTTAAATTCTCAGAGGTACCATGTAGTAAGACATTCGCTGTTACATGGTATCCCTAAAGTGACCACCCATCAAGAAGAAGACCTCTTTGAGAAGTCAATTTCCCTGGCTTCCGAACTGGAAGCATTTGAGCCAAGATTAAACGGCTTCGCCGATCATCTTGGCGGACTTAAGGTCGGCAAAGAACTATCAGAGAGCGTAATTCTCCGCTACGACAAGATGCTCCAGTCCGAAAATGTCGCAGAGATTGCCTATAACCTAAACATGCTTGCCGGGCAGTACTTCACCAACAACGAACTGGAAAAAGCAAAACGTCTATGTCAGGCTGCTCATTTGCTTTATACAGTATCCCTTGGTCAAGATCATCCTGACACCCTGGTGGTATCCGACAACTTGCAGAAGCTGAACGAAAAGGCAAAACCCACCAAGCTGCCTAAGCTCAAAAAGTTTAATAAGCCTAAGTTTTAATCGCTGGTCACGAAAGAATCTCTGACATTACTTAAGTCTGAAGACCCTCATATCGCTGTATCTGGGTCGGCCTGACGAAGAGAAGAATTTATCTTTTATATCCTCGCGAACTACAGTGCCATTTTTGTTGTGCACTATGGAAACACTGTCACCTCTTCTTTCGAACAAGGCGATATGGTTGCCACCGGCACTGTTTCCTACCCCGGTGATAAAGCCGATACTACCTTTCGGAAAGTCTGAGAGGTCGAGATTGCCGGACAATCGCTCCGGTGCTCCAAATTTGGCAGCCAATAAGCGATTCATATCCTTGACTCTGATTTGAAAGTCCCTGGGACTGATAACACCACTCTCTATAAGCCAGTCACTTACCGTAGAAGCACACTGTACATGATCAGGTACCCTGTAGCCCGGCGCAAAACGAGCATTAAGCGGCACTCTGTTTCCCGGAGCAGACGTGTTTACATCACCATTTGCGATGGCGGCAAGTCGCCTGGGAGAAAAACCATTCAAGTTGTCTCCGGCACCGGTCAGTATTAGCTGCGCATCACCGCCATCATTCGACTCAGTATTCAATCTAGGTAAATCCAACATCAATCCGGCAGGCACCGGACCCGCCACCTGGATGCCTTTGCTTGTATCTTCAGCGGACCTGCTGGGAGGCACAAATGAACTATCATCATAGGCTGCGGCAAGTAGATGCGCCTGGGCATCAGATTTAACTGTATTCGCATCGCTCACCGGAGAAATCTCCGGCAATTCGGGGGCGGTTTCGAGAGCCATTCTATATACTCCTCAGATGAGGGCTGCCGGGGGTGTTGCCTGCGCAACGTGGCGAATCAGAGGGAGGGAGCCCTGTCAATATCGCGTTTCTTTTGGCGGTAGGTTTTAGTAATCCGCAGTTTCACAATAACAACGCTGTGTGACATCTACGTTACCAACTCGGAAAAGTTATGCTGGTCAACGATTTGAGCTGACAGAAGTATCGCAATATCAAAACCAAAGCGGCTATGGCAAATCCCTTGCAAAGTCAATCAGGCGCTGGCTTATGGCTTCTTTCGATTGAGATACGAAAAGGGCAGCAACAGACTCAAGAAATGAATCGGAGCGAATGGCGGAAAGTGCTCTCCGGGCTACTATTTCGGCTGCCTCTTCCTGATTCAATGATAAAGCCAACTTCAAACAGGAGAGAGTGCTCTGGCTGCATCGCCCCTCTGCTGATGAAATCATCATATCCTGGGTCATCCTGTCCAAATCTTTGAGGTTGAATCGCTTAATCAACAGTTCGGATTCGTACATGGCGAGATCCATATAAAGCCGTTGGACCAGATCAGGAAAACTCTCCTTGAAAGTAGAAGAGCCTCCGGATTCAATCAACCTCTCGCTTGCATGACTGCTCAATGCCGACTGAAAACAATAATATAACTCGGACTCCTCTTCCACTTCATTTCGAAAACTGACGATTCTATCTGGCTTATCAAGGACCGAGACCAAAAACATCCAGATGGCCAGATCACCTCTAAGCCTTTTGCTCTCAGGCAATCGGCTTTGAATTTTATCCATATGTTCTTCAAGCGCTCTATAGAATTTTTGATCCGATTTAGAAACAAGTTCTACAACCGCTTCTTCCAACTCTTCTATCGGGTGAAAGCCGACTTCGGAACTCTCAAGTACATCGAGCAATTGCTCCAGAGCGGAATCGTAATCGCCGGACTCCACGAGATTCACAACTCTCGACTGGCTCCCAACCGATTGGGAAATTGCTTTTGCTTTAGCTTCCACCTCGGCTTCACTGGGAAAAATTGGGAAATCGTCACCTGCCATTAATTCAACTCCAAGCCCCATGGTGTAACTTAAGCATTCATTTTACTAATTTGTCGAATCAACCTTGTAGATATTGGATGAAGCTCAAAATTATTTCTCTAGCTCTTTTCAGTCTTAGTCTAATCCTGCTCTTTCTCACCGCAGGGACATACTTTGGCGAATCCAACCACTATCTAGAGCTATTGAGCCACCTTAGAATGCCACTTGTGCTTATGGCATTCGGTGCCTTTCTTTTGTCAGCCTTGGCAAGAAAACCATTTCTAGTATCAGCTTCGCTGCTTTGCCTGATTCTGAATTTGATACCAGTGGCGCAATTGTACTTTCCGGCTGATTCTCTACAAGAGAAAAGCCATGCAGATTCCATTGAGCTGTCACTGCTCCAGATGAATTTGAGACCGTACCAAAATAAAAACTATGACCAGGCCATTTCTATTGCGAAGATGCGAGATGCCGACATCTTCGCAGTGATTGAACTGACCAGAGACTGGACGGAAAGACTACAAAAATCGCTTGGAAGCAAATATCCATACACCTTTGCAGAGGAAGGCTACGGAGGCATCATGATCATGAGCAAGTATGAGCTGCTAAAGCCGACAGTGAAATACACAGGCGATCTGAAACGTCCTCGAATTCAAACAGCGATCAAAAAAAACGGCAAGAAGATTAGCATAATCCTGGCGCACACGGTGACACCCAAGAGGGATCTAGCTTTCCGAAATGTGGAACTGAAGCAACTTGCCAGGGAAGCGAAGATGGCGGAGCGACCTCTAATTTTGCTTGGCGACTTGAACTGCAGTCCTTTTTCTGTCTACTTCAAGCGGCTGAAAGAGGAAGGTTGTCTAGTTGACAGTGAAAACGGTCACGGCTTCCAACCGACATGGCCGGCCAACTACCTGGCGCTGATACCGATAGATCATGTTCTATACAGCAAAGGAGTTGATTGCTCGAAGAGAGTTACCGGTCCGACCCTGGGCTCGGATCACCTGCCTGTCTACGTCAAACTCATAATTTCAAAAAGCGATGGGGATCTCTCCTCCCTTGGCAGCCAGAAAAAATAAATCTCCGCATCCTCCTAAATTATCTGGACCCCAAGTAAAAACCTCTATCCAGAGCCTTGGCTATTCAGAGGATGACTGAGAACAGATTTATGACTAAATTCTCAATTCTTGGCGCCGGCAAAGGTTTTTCGGACTTTATTATGCAAGAATTGCAGCTTCGCGCTTTATATATAAGGAACTCTTTTCAAAATGAGTAAGCTATTTCCTTTGCTGACTACCCTTTTCCTCGTACTGGCGCTCTTTGCGCCGCCTGCCGTAGCCGGCGGACCGCCCTGGGAGAAGAACCTCAACCGGGGCATCAAGAAGCTGGAGAAAGGTGATAACGAAGCGGCAATCACCTATTTTACAAAAGTGCTTACCATGGACCCCACGGTCTTTGATGCCTATCTAAAGCGTGCGGCGGCAAGAGTCAGCCTGAAAGACTATGAAGGCGCTCTGGGCGATTATGACCAAGCCATTAAGATAAATCCCAACGTGGTCGCCTGTTATCTTGAGAGGGGCGACCTCTATATGACCCTGGGCAAGCAAAACAAAGCAATAGACGATTATACGAAAGCCAAGAGGCTCGACCCCAAGAACATTGAGCCCTATTTGAAAAGAGCCCGGGCACTTAAATTTAACGGCAACTATGTGAGCGCTGCCAAAGACTACGAGGCCGTGCTCAAATTCTCGCCAAAATCCATGGAAGCCAGGGAAGGTAGCGCGGAATGCAAACGCTACCTAAATGATTATGAGGGAGCGATCGCCGATTATCGTTATCTTCTCAAAAAGTATAAGAAGAAAGTTTTTCCTCTTCACTATGAACTTGGAGAGGTCCTCACTTTAAAAGGCGAGAAAAAAGAAGCTAAAAAGCATTTCGAGCAGATCATCGAATATTACACAAAACGCCTTGAGCGTTCCCGCAAAAAAGGTTGGGACTATCTACGTCGGGGATTGGCTTATTATGAGCTGGGAGAACAAAACAAAGCGCTAAGCGATCTGGAAAATGGCGTGGAATTATTGCCTAAAGACGCCATGGCCAGATATAAACTTGCCCATGTGCAGCTTGAGGTCGGCGACACCAAAAAAGCCCTGGAGCAACTGGACGAAGCGCTGAAGTTAAACGAGAACCTCCATGCCGCTCTTATCGACCGCTCCGAAGCGCATATCCGATTGAAGAATTTCTCTAAAGCCAAAGTGGATCTGGACAAAGCTCTGGCTACGGAGAAAGACGCCCATGGTTATTTGAACAGAAGTCTGGTCAACCTGGCACTGGGAGACGTTGTCTATTCAGTAAACGATCTCAAGCAAGCCAAGCGTCTCTCCAAGAATATTGTAGACGCTCGCAAAGACAAACTTACTGAGAAGCTGGAGAGCTTGAAGAAAGAGGGCGAACAGGTCGAAATCGCTGAGACCATGCAGAAGTTGGCTCTATTCGATCTTGCTGATGGTGACGCCGATAGCGCGGAAGCTGTCTCTAAAAATGCCCTTTCCATTATGGAGAAAGATCTGATCAAGACAGATCCGGCCATAGCAATCGGGCTTCTTCTCCAGGGGAGGATCTATCAAGAGAAAGGTTATCTGCTAAAGGCGGAAGCTCTCTACAGATCAGCGCTGGAAAAGCTCAAGAGAGGAATTGGTGATGAGTACAAGTACGCGCTCTTCTGTCTGGAAGACTGCGCTAGAGTTCTCATGGAAGCTTCTAAATATGAAGAGGCGGGTTCGATTTTGTCTGATACCAGAATGCTCAGATCGTCTTCTTCCCTGGAGGAACGAGCATTTTCGGACAAGCTTTTAGCCAGTGTGGAAAAGTCAATCGACGCTTATAAGCAGAAGAAAAAATACGATCGTCAGGAAGAGTTGGTCAGAAAAGCCGCCGGTATCAAGCCATCGGATGGTGGCACCTCGGAGATGCACAAGGTGGTCATCAACCGCCCGATTCGGGATAAATGGGCTGTTATCGTCGGTATCAGCAAGTTTAAGAACTCCGATATCAACCTAAGATACGCGGCCAAAGATGCTCGTGATTTCTACGACTTTCTAATTAAAGAAAAGAACTTCGCCCCGGATCATGTTCAGAT
>JAUIJG010000606.1 GCA_030431355.1 bacterium | reverse complement strand
GCATGTGGAAACAAGAAGCAAAACTGGCAACAGGGTAAAGAGCTGGCGCATGCTGGACCGTGCCACCAAAGAAGAGTCTTCCATGGCACGCACAACCGGATACACCACTGCCGCTGTGGCTATGGTTCTCGCCAGAAAAGAATTTTCCGAACCGGGAGTATTCCCGCCTGAAAGATTAGGGAAAGATGCTGAGCTGACAGAAATCATTCTTAAGGACCTGGCCGACCACGGCGTTGTAGTGGTGGAAGAGTTGGCTGCGGTCAAATAATTTTAGTAGTTGTGCGCGTTGGCACTGCCGGAGTTGAAATAGTCGAAGGTTTTATCTTCGCTCTCAACGTCGTCATGGCTGCCCGTCCTGGGTCTGCCGAATCGATGACTGGCATAAGGAGACAGTCTGCTTGAATGAACTCTCGGAGCCTGCTCCTGAGCTTCTTTAAGAGAAAGATGACGGTTATAGTGCTGATAGTTGGCGTACTGACCCTGGTGACTAGCGGGGTGGTGATGTCCAGATTGGTGGTAGACATGCTGGGGGTAGGTGAAGCCAGTATGAGCGCTCTGACTGTGGACCGGAACCTGATGGTGGACCGGGACATGCACCGGTACAGGCTCAATCCTATAGGCATCGTGATAGACATGGTCCATGTTGACCACCGGCTCTTTAGGGGACATATGTCCGATGAAATAAAGAGAACCGATAACCAGAAGACCGGCGCCAAGCACAGACATGGCAATGAGGACGGTGTCTGGAAACTGTCCGAAAAACCAACTAAAGAATCTTCCTACCAGATTGAATGGATTTACAAAAGATTTGTCAGAGTTTGGCATGAATGTCCTACGGATTAATGCGATGCAAATTTTATCCTATGCAGTACAGGAGTCAAGTACTTTGCTACCTCTAATTAGAAGTCATGGCGGTAGGTTCGGCAAAATCAGCATTGTCAGTAGATTAAAATTGGAGTAACGATGCTCGGCTGTCAAGCAGCTCAGGGGTTTCAATTGCTTCTAAGAGAAAGCAAAATAAACCTCTACGATCCGAACAAACCACTAATTAGAGCAATAGCAATCAGGTAGAGTTCTATAAAATGTCAGGCAAAGATACTAAAAAGCAATCAGTTTCCGTGCTCTCTCCCAGACCGGAAGATACTCGAGCTTCTCTATGCATATACAAAGAAGATCTCGACCCCGATGAAATTTCCAAGCTTCTAGACCTGGAGCCCAGCATCGCCCAGAAAAAGGGCGGCATAAAAGTACATGTCAAAGAAGGATGTGACGATCGAACCGCCAAAGTTGGCGGATGGTTCCTGAGCACCAACAGCAAGGTAAAAGGTCTTGACCCGGAGCTTCATATCCAGTGGCTGGTAGACAAAGTCACCCATCGCCACAGTGTCCTGCGCAAGCTTCAACAAGATGGCTACAAGATAGAAATCTGGGTCTACTGGCTTTCCTCATCCTCAAACGCTTCCCCAAGTCTCAGCCCCGATTTGATGCGTAGATTGGCGAACCTGAGAATTCCAATAGTGTTCGACGTCTATTTCTAAAAAGGCTTTCTACTTTAATCGATAGGGATTCGGGTGTTGTATTCATCCACCGCAGTAAAGGTGATATGAGGAAATCGTTTTTTGTATCCCTTAAGTTTCTCTATGGTGATATCGTCTCCGATACTGACTCTGAGGGTGTGCGTTCCAGGACGACGAGCGAGAACATCCACAGTCTTCATCGAGACTTTGCTCCCATTCAACTGATACCCCCGGGTCTTCATACTTTTAAGCGCGTCAATAAAGGAGTCGTCCACCTCATTTGTTCCACTCAACTGAATAGTATAGAGATCGTTCAAACCGGAAAGTTTTTTAACACCTGCCAACGTTATCGGTTTTGAGT
>JAUIJG010000180.1 GCA_030431355.1 bacterium | reverse complement strand
GTCCGGACCACCAAAGGAGATCAGCGATTCTTTTAGCTCTTTCCGGCTCGACACTTGCAAAGGTTCACCGTTTTTGAAAGCTCCGGAGCCTTTAAAAGCCAGAAACAAGTCGTTCCAGACCGGATTATAAATTCCGCCCGCGACAATCTCTCCGGCCTCTTCCAGAGCCATAAGTATTGAGAATAAAGGAATTCCCCGGGAAAAATTCATAGTTCCATCAATGGGATCAACTATCCATTTTCGCTGAGAGTGAGAATCGCAGGAAAGCTCTTCGTGCTCCTCGCCCAGAATCCCGTCACCGGGAAATTCTTTTTGGATACCCGAACGAATCAGGTCTTCCACCTCTTTGTCCGCAATAGTAACCGGGCTCCCATCGCCTTTTAGTTCGACGGCAAGCCCGGCATCAAAATATTTTAGGGCGCAAGCGCCCGCTTTCCGGAGAATCTCCGGTATGAAGTCAGCTTCTGCAGTTGGTCGAGTCATGGAACTCCCACTGACCAAGGACCTGGAACCGCGCCTTCACCGCGAACGTAAAAAACGTAAACAAAAGGAACGGAAATAACACGCAAAACCCCCGACGGCAAAATTAATTGCCGACGGGAGTCACGTAGACTAGGTCAGGTCCAAGATTGTTCTGACGAATAATTCCTAAGCGCTAACTTAGAACAAGTATTCGTAAATAGCGCGGGCACCGCGTCCGACACCAACGCTTATGTCGCGAACATCGATAGCTGTACCTTTAACAACACGCTCCCAAAGGAATCCTTTTTGGCGTTCTGCGTACGCTAATCTCATGTCTTGCTCGACATTCTTGTCTTCGACTAACTTCATACGTCTTTCAAGATCAGCCACTCTGGCTTTGAGCTTGTTAAGTTCGCCTCTGAACTCTTCGAGAAGAGCAGCAAACTTTTCAAGGTCAGCCTTGTCGGCTTTCTGGTTCAGTCTCTCTACGATGCACTGCTCGTACTTATACAAGGCTGCAGCCATCTCAAAACGAGTAGCGGATTTTTGACCGCGGAAAGTTCTGTCCGGATAACCTACTAATATGTGACATGGGTGGTTGACTAGCTCTTTAAGAGCGTTGTATGCCCATTCATTACCAACTACGTCGGTAAGTTCACTAACATTAGTGGCGCCTTGTGCATGTGCAGCAGGTGCATTCATAAAGGTGCTTGTACTTACGGCAGCAACTGCGGCAAGTAAGGTCAACCCCTTTTTCATATAGTAATCACTCCCTTGCTATGACCTAATCTAATGTTGGAATCATAGCTTAAATATTCCAGACCTTTGTAGAGGTGAAACAAGGAAAATTGCACTTGATCTGGGCAAACCCGTAAAACCGGCAACTGGCGCACGAAACGCCACTATTAAATAACGCTAATATTTTAAGGGCGCGTCACCCAAAATATATACACCCGGAAACCGAAAACCCTTGCGGCTTCCGGCTTCATGGCAACCACTCGTCAAGAACTCGCCCTGATTTTACGGGTCAATATATTTATCGGACTGCAGCATACACCACCCAAACCAAGCTGTATCAATGGTTTCAGCGATCCAGACCAGATTTCTTCCATCTGTTACGAACAACTTGCCAAGAGATCTTGGTACCAGGGACGAAACCGCTTACCAGACAAAAACGATCCTCCACAACACCCCAATAAGGCATACGAAAGTGATACCACAGACATCTGCCTGGCTCTCCAACAGCCTTAAAAGAGACAAACTGCTAATTCCAACTGGAAGGGGAGAAAAGCTAATCTATATATATAAGCTCAAAGATATTTCTTTTAAATATGCCTACAAAAAAAGGATGATGACCGGTGGCGCGGCCATCATCCCTTTAAAAACTTCCCGAGACGATTCTGCCGGAATGCCCTAATTGGTCAAACTTATTGACCAGGCTGCATTCTCATCCAGGAAGTTCATACCTGACTGGTCAACACCGCTCAATACCGGTTGACCGGGAGTACCATCAAGAATCAACGGCTGCCTTATTGTGCCTTCAATTTGCTGGGGAAAGTTGATTTTGGTAATCGTAAAACCGATCACGCCGACTATTACCCGTGATTTGTTGAAGGGAGGGCCGCCGGTGATGATAGGCAAGTTGATATTATCTCCGGGGCTCAGGTCCTTCACCAGGTTTGCCTTAACTCCATTGGTGATCAGTTCATCCTGACCAAAGGTGAGAAGAGGATTATTCTTTCCAGTCCAGTTCTTGAGCCAGGAAGCGTTATTACTATTCTGGGGGTTGAGAACAATGGTGAATGGCTGACCATTGCCGACCACATCTTGCAAAGCTTTGTTCTTCTGAGGACCTTTAGAAGGACGATGGTCCAGACTGACTGCAAGGGGCAAGAGTTGATTAGGCTTGACTTGTTTAATGCCCTGGGAGGCCGAAGCCGTTGAAGTGGCGCTGATCGGCATGCTATTCCAACCGATTAATCTGGCAAAAATGTTTCCGGTGGTTTTGGTGGTTGTCATAGTCAGGGTTCTCGGCATGGTCTTGGCACTCATGTTCACGTTGACAATCGTGCCGGCAACGCTGTCAGAGACCGACTCATTGTTGGCTTTGTTACTGGCGCAGACAGACTTAGAATAAGTCTCCGCACGAGTCTCATCCACATTTTTTACATGGTCTCTTGCCAACTCAACCACCCCGGCAAGCGCACCGGCATCAGTGGCATTCTGCAACCGCTCCTTTACGACAAGACCGTTGCCGTAGTCAAAGGAAAAAGCCGCGCCAACGACAACCACGAGCACAAGCACTATCAGCAATACCGCTGAGATGGCGCCGTTTTGTCCTCTTCTCTTTCTAACTCTGTGCATTTTCCTAAACTCCTCGATTTCCTACTCTAGACGGCACTTTCCCACGCCGGTGATTGTAAAATTGCTTCCCAGACCAAGAGGGTCAGGGTTCGGAAATGGCGGCAGTCCATACTTGCCCCCCTGAAATTCCACCTGGACTGTGACCGTGGGCGGATTCGCGTTTTCATTCCATCCAGCAGTACCCGCCGGGACACTAAACTGATTTTGATCCTGAACAATGCCCATATGCTTTATCTGAGAGAAGGTATTCTCAGGAAAAGCTTTAGTCATGGTGGGATCCTTTCCATAACTAATTGCTAACTTCCGAGCCGCTGACTGGGCAGCCATGCTCAGAGTGGACTTGATCATATAAACCTGGGATACCTGCCAGGCGACAAATCCAAAGAATAAAGCGATGGGAAGAATCACAGCTATGGAGGCTGCCGTTTCGGAGAGCGATCCTGCCTGTGAGCGCCTCACAGTCCCCTTCTTCCTCATTCGATTTTTTCCTGTTCCTGCGCTCAACTACATAAACCTCTGCAAATTACTCTGACTGATTGCGCCCCCGATAAACAAAAGCGGTCTATCTACCTCGGCTACTCCAAAATCCGATAAGTGGCTTCCATGGATATCTTAAAACTGGCTCCCAGACCAAGAATATCCGGATTCGGGAAAGGCGGGTTCGGGGGACTTCCGGCTCCCGGTATATAGGTACAAACAACAGTGACGGTTTTGGGATCCGTTGCTGTCTGCCAACCTCCATTAGGAATGGAGAACTGACTATTGGAGGAGATCATGTCCTTGAGCCGAATCTCGGAAAAGATCGCCTGCTGTGTGGTGGTATCCGTCTCTATGTCGTTGTTAACAAGATACTCTTCAGCCAGGCTGCGAGCAGCAATCATGGCCCCCTGGTTCATGTGGCGGGCAATGACGTAAGCGTTGCTCCCCTGAATCGCCACGAAGACTATTACCAGCATCACAGGCAACAATAGAGCCAGGGACGATACCGCCTCCGCCAGCATTCCAGAAGAGTTCCTGCTCCGATTCCCCTTCTTTCTCAGATTTTTCCGCATTGCCATACTACTCGCCTGAACCTACTCATCCGACCTACTCATCCGACTTACTCCTACTACCATAATTCCACGGCGCCAGACCCCGTAGCATCACGAGGTCAGGGGATTTTTGACCGGGGGAGTTAAGGAGAGCAGTCACCTGCATGAGGGATTTTTGCAACCACGAAAGTGGGATTTTTTTCGAGCTCGATTCAAGAGAAACTCTCGCAAAGCCTTATGAATAACCGTTTTTTCTTTAACAGTCGCAATATTACAGCGCCAACGTACATCCGCCCTAAGAGAGACAGAACCCTATACTGCCGTGGTATCTATCAAATATAGAGACCGATTTATCGAAACACCGAGGACCGAGGAATGTCAGAACGCCCCAAGAAAAAAGGATCCCGAACCAGCTCGGGGCACAGACGAAATGAGGTAAAAGCTACCTACTCCTTATCCAAAACAAGTAAGTTCTACAAATCCGATTCGGCGCTTGAGACTCTCGTAGGCAAGACCTATAAGGACAGATATAAGATTCTCGAGCTACTGGCGTCCGAAGACATATCTGCCAGCTTCAAAGCTGAAGATACTCGCGAAGGCAAGATGGTGGTGCTGAGAGCGCCGAGGTTCTTTCAACCCGACATCATCAAATCTTTCACCGGTGATACGTCGAAACTGAAAGCGCTTACCAATATGGATGGAACCTACTCAATACAACTATTAGATGAGTTCGTACCATTCTGCGTGGAGGAATATATTCCCACCGAGCAACGCCTCGACAAGCTCATGAACTGCGGACAAAAGTTCAGCACCGTCGAAGCCCTTGATATAACGATAGATGTTTGTCAGTCAATATCGCGTGCACACAAACTATCCCTACTCCACGGCAGAGTTCGACCAAGCAATATTTACATCCTCTATGTGGGGGACAAGAAGGTAGCAAGACTGGGAGGCTACTGCCTGGCCCAGGCCCAGGTGATTCTGGGCAAACACAAGGTGGTGAGCAAACAGTCTCCGTACCTGTCAGCTTCAATATTTCACAATCACCGCACCGAAGCTCACGATGATATTTACTCGTTGGCGGTACTCGGCTACTATCTATTGTCCGGCAAACTGCCTGTTATAGCCTCCCTTCAGAGCATCAGCTCTAACCAATACGAGTCTTTGAGTTCATCCTGTCCGGAAGTGGAAGACAGTGCATTCCTGAATAGAATCTTCAAAAAAGCGCTCCGGGTCGGAGGACAAGAGCCCTATGGAAATGCCATTCAGTTTTTAGCTGACCTGAACCGGATTAAAAATGCCCTTAAAGACTCCAAAAAGGAGTTGAAAAACAATCCGGTTACGATAAGCGAAAGAACCGAAGAAGTTGACGCATCGCCTGCAGCTAGCAGGGAAGAGTCAGATCAGAAGGCTGAAAAGAGTGCAGAGACCCTCGATCCCATGACCAGCGACCTGATCGAGGAGAAACTTCAGGATCTGCTCCAGGCAAGAAAAGAAGACTTAGACTTAGAATCAGAAATTGAACCATCATTAACCATCGAAACAAGTAGAGCTGAATCAGAGGAAACTTCGGATTTACCCTCGGCAGAAGTAGTAGAACATCCGGTCATAGAGACGGAGGAGGAAGATTCGGTTCAAAACGGTGACGATGAAGTTCTGGACGATGTGATAAAAGCCGACGACAAAGTAGGCAAGATAATCCTGGATCGATATGTTCTTCTTGAGCTGCGGGCCAAAAACAGTTTAACGGCAGTCTATCTAGCCAAAGATCTGTCCCAGGATCGAATGGTGGCAGTCAAAACCCTTGTCCATCCGCAACCTAATGCGGTGCTTGAGTTTGCCAGGGAAGTAGAGAGAATGAAATCCCTGGCGCATGAAAATCTTCCAGCTTTCATAGACTATCAGGAGAGCGAAGGGAGCCCATACTATGTTATGGAATTCATCGACGCTCCGACACTGGAAGAACTCCTGGAGCAGATTCAATCGGTTGAAACCGAAGAACAGATCGCCAGCGCCGCCATTCAAATATGTGATGTCCTGGACTATCTTCATGAAAATGGCGTCTACCACGGGAACATAAGCGCCAGTAGCGTAATGTTTCTAGAACAAGATGGCCAGGTACTGATAAAGTTATGCGGTCTCGGCACTAACACGCTGAAAGAGATGCTGGACGAGCAAGGAAACTACCAGAGCGGCATGTTTGCTAATTCAAGTATGGCAAGCAGTCTTTCCATGTCGAACAAGCTGGACATCTATTCAACTACCGCCCTCATCTATCAGATGACCACCGGCAAACTTCCCTATGAGACGGCTTCTTCAAACAGCCTTTCGGAAGATGAAAAGCAAGTTGAATCGGTCTCATTTCTCAGACCGGACATGTTTGGCGTGGACAAACTTGACAAGAGTCTCAAAAGAATTTTAAACACCACTTCCGACACCATCAACAGCTCCTTCAAGGATCTGAGGAGTAACATTAAGAACTGGATTGATACGGCATACGATGAACTGGATTTGAGTGTTCCGGATGAGTTGGACGATCAGGGTGTGGACAAAGCTGAATGGCTGAGCAGCAAAGAGGCGAAATCCCTGGAAGAACTCCAGGAAGAGATGCGCAAAAACATGCACCTGAAAACCAATCAGGTAAAAGTAGAAAAAACTCTAGCCATGCAGTTCACGAACAAGATCTCCCTGGCAGGAAGGAGAAAGTCCCCGGTAAGAACAATCGCCGAAATTGTTTTTCTGGTAACAGCAGGCGGACTAACCATTTTCTTTCTTGCCGACTACGGCATCAATCATAAAGATGAACTTCGCTCCAACTATTTCCGAATCGCAAGAGACTTCAGCACCTCGGTCTCCGGTGGACGAGATGAAGAAAAAGGAGTAGATTTATCCGGTGAAGAGATAGCTTTCGACTATAAGCAGGATTTAGCTTACAAAAGATGGACCGACGCGAAAATCGTAGGAGAACCAAGAAGAATAATGCCGGATGGCAATCTCAAGTCGAAGTAATCTCTGAACTCTTGTATTTTAGAAAGCCGATAGCAAATTGAAATCGACATCAAAATATCAATCAAACAGCCGGTCAAGGTCAGGGAAAACGCTTTTGAGCAGCCTGGTTGTTTTCCTGATAGTGCTATCAGCTCTGGGAATACTGGCATTCAATTTCTTCCGCCTGGGCATAAACGCAGGGAAGAAATTTACCCCGGTTCAAGAAACGGCCTTAACCTGCGCCGAAGCGATAGCAAAGATTGTTGTGAACACAGAAGAGTTCGGCTTTGTCTCCATCGCAAATTTGCCGCCAAACGGCACCGCCGCCCTGGCTGCAGACGGTTATTCCCTGCCTGTTAGAAGCATCAATGACATCATCGCCACCATCAGGCTGGACTTCATCGTTGCCGACGCCCTGGAACAACCACTCATGAAGGAGTTTGCCTTATCCGACTACCGAAAGATGGTGGTGGCCAAAGAGAAACTGATCAACACCCTGCAAGAAGCGATCAAAGAAGGCGGCTCGGCCACCGACAGAAACGGCAGAAAGATCGAACCATATAAAGTGGCACTACAAACTTACAGAGAAGCAAGCGGAATTTCCTCCGGGAGCGGCAACAGCTCAAAGATAGAGAAGGGAAAGAAAGCAAATTCCAGGGCTGTGGCACTTTCCCTCAAACTCGGTTCACTGACGAAAGCTTCGCCCACTTCTATAAAAGTTCCCGAGCCTATTACTAAAGCATCGCTTAAATCAGAGCAGTACAATGAGGGTTATTACCTTTCCTATGTCAATCTTCCCTACGATGACAAAGACTTTGTCCTTGCAGGGATAGGAAAAAAGACGCGCTTGATCGATTCGGAAATTTGGACCGAGGAGGTCGAAGAACTTCCCTACCAGATCCCCACAGTAATCAAAGTAGAGATAAGCAAAGGAAAAAACGAGAAAGAGTCAGCTTGCGCGCAACCAGCCAGCGATCCAACAAAACGCCCGGTGCCTGGCGCTCTGACCATCAGTTTTCCCGATGGACCGCCTCCGGAGATTAAACATCCTGGTGACATCTACGAAAACAAGCAATTAAATTCTCCCGAATTCGAGCCCATGAAACTCTCCTCCTCACGAGGAGGAGACTACCCGGTCGACAGCGGATCTTTTCTAGACAACTTCAATTGGCCACTAAACCAGGTAAGCAACTGGGAGTCGACAGCCAACGTCTGGAGGCTGGCCCTCTACGATTGGATCAGAAGGGCCGGTCCGGAAGCGAACATAGACTCGATAGTGAGGATGCAAAAGGTAGAGCTGGATATGCCGAAACCGGCAAATTTACTCTGGAAAGCCCCTCTTATTCATGGTGGAGATTCGGTCACACTCCAACCAATATCATCGGGAATAGTTCATATTTTCAAATTCGACAAAGACGGAATAATTGATTACGAAAGTAAGATAATCACCCCTTATCCTTTGTATCCCAGCTCCGAAAATCAGCTTTTCGGGCAGGGAATCGCGGCCCTCACCTATAGCGAAGCCGGAGAACAGACCATCCATCTTCCCACTGTCCCGACACCAAAGAAGATCGTATTAAAAGCCGCTTTTGATGCATACATTAGAGACTCGGTTCGCATACCTGGCAGCATTTCAGGCGGACGCCACGGCGGAGAGCCTATCGCGATGCCGGTACTGTCGGCTAAGTATCAGGCACCTACCAGATTATACGATGGAGAGATCCCCTATTTTGTGATATCACCAGTAGTATTGAATGAAGAAGAAGAGAGCACCGCTAGAATTTATAACAAAGGCAAACAAACTGGTTATCAGCCTACGATAGCGCCTCAGTCAGACCTGGGGGATGGAACAAATCCCAAACCACCATTCGTAAAACCTATGCCCTTCGGTCGCGGAGCCCGCCCACTCTACAAAGTTAGCGGCACGGCTGTGGATATCCGCTTCAGAAGACAGATAGACGTTTCCGAATTAAACGATGATCTGAGCACCGGATACTTCGGAATAGTCAAACCGGACGACGAATAAGGTCAAACCCAGGACCACTGCATTCGGGAAGGAATAAAGACCTTCAGGTCCAAGAAAGCCTGATCCAGAGTACACTTGGATGTCCTGCAATGGGCCAGGAGTTCAATGGTTTTGCTGCGAGGGACAAAGCCCTGCCGCAGCGCTGTCTGCATTCTCAAAGCGGAGTATAAATACTTTTCGTCGATGAGACCGGACTTGATCAAACGACTGCCGACCTTGACCGCGCTATCGGGATTGCTTTGAATGGTGGCTTCCAGTTTCTCTCTACTGCAAAATCCGGAATCCACCAATAAATCGCCGAGCTTGAAATTCTCTACCAGCTCACGAGCTGTCAAAATCTGATGTATAGCATCCCTGATGGCGAAATCAGACTTTGCCACCAGGACCAGTGCTTGCCCCGCTTCATACGGCCTGATTACCGAGCCGGAAATCGCCTCAAGCAAATCCCTGGCTGCAGCATCAATCTCCCGGGTAACAAGACCTCGCTCCATCAATGTGGCGCCAAAATCTTTACCCTTAAACAATTCAATCTCCAGGCACTCGGAATAGTCTTCTTTACTAATCAATCCCGATATCAAGAAGAGCTCACCTATCTTGATCTGCCTGGCGTCGGGCTTCACAAACTTGCCCATTTCAAAAAGAGCTTGTTCGATGCTGATTCGTTTCTGGTATGCCTGTTGAAGAGCTTTGATTGCCACCGCTCTATCAAGACCGGACTCTCTTATGAGAATAAGCGCATTCAAAGCACTCATCAAACCGACGACAGAGACGACTCCTTCTATGACCAGAACCTGGCCAATCATAATGGAGGACTCATGACTCTTTACCAGTAAAGGACCAATTTGTTCACGCTTCAAAACCTGGGCATCAATCAGCAGATTGCTGAGATCATTGGTGGCGCTTACCACCGTACGTGTGGTTCGGTGTAAGTTCTTTGCTTCGTTTATCGCTTCACTCATCCCGATCTGCTTTTTCAAGGCAACCCGTAAAGCCCTGATAGCAAGGTCCGGCGAAATCTGTTTTGCCTGCACCCGCGTCAAAGCGTCCGCCGCTAGATTGAGCTTCTCTTTGGGAATAGAGCCGGAACTCATTATCGCCTGGATAAGAGGAATATTCAGGTCACGAGCCACTTTTTTGAAATCAGCAAACTCGCGACGGTCGATTAAACCCGACCCAACAAGGAGTTGAACGTACACTTGGG
>JAUIJG010000179.1 GCA_030431355.1 bacterium | reverse complement strand
CGAAGAACATTTAGAGCAATGTTCAATATGCCAAGAGAAACTTCAATCTCTTTTGGAAACTTCTTATTCTCAAGATAGTTATGACGAGTGGGAAGAAATCTCTGAAACGGAAGAAGATGTTGGAGAGCTGATAAATACTGCTTACCAAAAGGTTAGAGAACAGCTTCAAGAAGCGTCTTCGGAGATTCTTGTAAGCGGAACACCAGTTGATACCGCTGGCGATGCAGAACTACTTAGTAAAACCCTGACCACGATTCTCTTGCTATCACAGATGAGAATGAGGGACAGAAGAGCTACCATGATCGTGGTTCATCGGACGCTTGATGGAATCGATATCGTAATAGAAGACAACGGTGATGAGATAGCCGAGATTGAAAGCGAGCAACTATTCAGCAAAAACTCCAAGTACCAGAGCGGTCTGGATGTACTAGCCTTACCTCTGGCGAAAGCGATTGTCATAGCCCATGCCGGAAAAATCGAAGTAGCCTCCGCACCGGACGCCACCACATTTACCATCACTCTACCTCTTCGGAGGCAGAACGATGATTAAACCCGGGTCAAAACTTTTGAGGAAAGGTCTTCTGGTGATCATCTTACCGATGGTTTTCCAGCTAATCTTTCACACAGTTCTGGCTATATCGCTATTCCAGGCGGAGCAAGAGATTCAGCGCATAGTCGAGTCCAAGAAGATAGTATCGGCCGCCACCGGGGTGGTGACAAGATTGATCGACTGCGAATTGCTCGCTCTCTTTTATAACGCCAACCACCTTCCCTTTCTCGAGATGAAATTCATGGAGGAGAAGAGGAAATCCGAGCTGGCCTGCACTGAGTTGATCAAGCTGGCGAAAGGCGATAAGAAAAGAGCCGAATACGCAGAGAGGATTAAGAGTAGCAGCTATCGTACCCTGAACAGATTAGCGGATATGTTTACCGAAGAGTTTGATCAGGAGATAGAGGTGAATAAGTACGTGAACACGGATGTGCGTATAGACAAAGTCTATGACTTCTTCACCCTGACCTTTAAGAATGTGGATGAGCTTCTGGAACAAGAACAAAAAAATCAACAAAGCATTTCTAAGAATCAGCGCTATTTCCAAACCAAGATCAAGAACATTATTCTGGGCGGAGTTACCCTGAATGTGATTCTGACCATTTTGCTGGCAATCTTCCTGACATTGAGCACCACCGGTAGACTGAAGACCGTTCTAGACAATACTCGCCGTCTGATCAAGCGCGAACCGCTGGCACCACCTATCGGAGGCAATGATGAAATCACGCAGTTAGACACGGTCTTCCATGCCACAGCCAATGATCTAGCCCGGGTAGATCACCAGAGAAAGCAGTTGGTAAGCCTGGTGCGCAACGAACTATCTAGACCGCTCTCCAAAGTGCAGTACTCCCTTCACAATTTATCCCACGGAATTCTTGGTGAGTTGACCGACAAAGCCCAGTCCCGTCTGACGATGGCAGCCATGGACACGGACAGGGTGGTAAGACTTATAGATGACCTGCTCAGCATAGAAGACATGGAAGGAGCCAGCTTCGACCTGGTTATCAAAGAGACAAACAGTGAAGATATCATATCCAGTGCCACCGCTTCGGTAAAACAGTTGGCGGACAGAAGCAGTATCAGCCTGGAGGTTATGGACGACAAAATAGATTTAATGGCGGACAAGGACAGATTGGTGCAGGTACTGATCAACTTTCTCTCCAATGCCATAAAGTTCTCACCCGAAAATTCCACCATCACAATAAGAGCAGAAAGAGTAAAAGAAGGCATTCAGCACGGAGCAATCTTCAAGGTAATAGACCGGGGTAGAGGTATTCCAGCGGAAAAGAAAGATCTGGTATTCGAAAGGTTCAAACAGGTAGACGAAGGAGATCAGGTTGACAAGGGCGGAACAGGACTAGGTCTTCCAATATCAAAAACCATTGTGGAACAACATGACGGACTGATAGGAGTAGACTCCACTCCTGGTGAAGGAAGCGCTTTCTGGTTCAGGCTACCCCTCGACAATTAAAGACAAGATGATAGGATATACAGATTCGGATCCCACCCGCGTTTACTAGTTTAAGCATTCAATGCGACTTATCAGTCTAATCATTTTACTGGGAGTATTTTTCTTTCTTAGTGCTCCCTTTGCCATTGCCCAGGGATGAGCCTCGGCACGTGGAATTGTGCCCGGGTTAGGCTCAACTGGTTCAAAATTTCAACTCTCAGCAGGTTGGCGCTATGCGGCAGCAGACCGTTCCTATTTCAATTCTCGCTACAATCGAGACTTCACTGAACTCTGGGGACCCAAAATTCGCTTGAGCACCCTCGACCTCACCGCTCTCTACCGGGTGAACAAAAGGATCAGGCTGGTCGGTACTCTCCCTATCGTCTTCAATAATTTCTCATTGATTTTGCCTCCGTTTGGCATTGACCAGGGCTCCAGAACAGGGTGGCCCATAAACGGAGTAGGAGATCTAAGTCTTTACGCCCAATCATTTGTTTTAGATCCTGCCGAACATCCTTTCCAGAATGTTTCTCTGGGTATGGGGATAAAGGTGCCTACAGGCAGTTGGGATGCCAGACGTTCCATCCCAAACGCCCTGGGACAAGACAAGCGTAAACGCTCGGCATATCCTCCCGCCGCATTGCCTGGCGACGGTGGTGTAGGGATTCTTTTCGGCTACGACGCATACAAAATAATTCGCAAACCAGGTCCCTTCAGGGGCACCACCCTGTTTTCCTCCGCCGTCTATCTGGCCAATCCAAGGGTGACAAACGGCACCCCTTCCATAATCAGAAGCCTTGATGTCCCCCTGTCCCCAATCTATTTCAACCGTCTTAACAACTCGGTGGCAGATACATGGACACTGCGCGCCGGCTTTTCATCGAGGATTCCGAAGACATATGACAAACCTTTTCTCAAGGGTCTCCGTTTGCGTGGCACCCTGCACTGGGATGGTTTGCGCTCCCGGGATCTGATCGGCTCAAATAGAGGCTTCCGTCAACCTGGATGGGCGGTGGCAGTGGCTCCCGGATTTTCCTATAGATATAAGAGACACCTATTCATAGTAGAGGCGCCGATCACCATAGCCAAACATATCAATCCCGGCGCCACAAATCTTCCCGGTCTACCAAGAAGGCTTCCCAATGGTAGTATCGTCCCCGGTGCTTTCAACGCGAAAAGGCAACTGGGCCTGGTGGCTCCGGCAAGCATCTCGGTCCGTTATGTAAGAACCATGTGAATCCATTTTTCTCAGGATATTCCCTGGGCGGTGACCGCCTTAAAAGAGTCCTTGAACTGAGACACCGACTGCGGTCTATGATCAGATTTTTTAGCCAGGGCGGTGAAGATGGCTGCAGCCCAGGGCTTGGGTACATTCAACTCCTGAGGGAAAGGAGGCGGCGGCTCGTTGAGGTGTTTGTTGAAAGTATCTAAAATAGTCTTACCCACTATGGGCGGTGCACCGGCCAGGCATTCATAAGAGATGCATCCCAGAGCATAGATGTCTGCTCTATGATCCACTTCGGTACCAAGACACTGCTCCGGGCTCATATAAAGGGGACTGCCGAAACACTCACCGGTCTGGGTCAACTTCTGAGACTTATCGCCACCATCATCCAGGAGCTTGGCCAGACCGAAATCCACCAGCTTTGCCGTTATTGTACCCTGGTCATTTTTAACCAGCATTATATTTGCCGGCTTCAGGTCACGGTGCACGATTCCTTTTGAATGGGCATGGATGAGACCGTCACAGATCTGCAAAATGAGATATCGAGCCACTTTCGGGCTGAGCGGTCCCATACGATGCAGCAAGTCGGAGAGACTCTCTCCTTCCACAAACTCCATCACGATATAAGACCTTCCATCCGTAGAGATGCCGAAATCTGAGACTCCGACAATATTCTGATGGGTAAGATGACTTGTGGCCTGGGCTTCACGTTTGAATCGCTTAAGGCTCTCAGAGTTGGTCGCCCCTTTCAAAACTTTAATAGCAAAATCCTTTTTCAGATCCAGGTGGGTGGCTCTGTAGACGCTACTCATTCCGCCGGTGCCCAGGAGATTGCTGATTTGATACTTCTCCGCGAATAGAACCCCTTCTAGAGATTCATCGATTACCCGATCAAGATCGCCGCCATCCAGGGGACACTGGGTCAATTGATCACTAAACTCCTGGGTGCAGGTAAGACAGACTTTCTTATAGCGAATCGAAGCATTCGGGGGTTGCATGGTATTGACCCCCACTTTGTAGCTGTCGGATAGAGCTTGCTCGGTCTGTTGTAGTTTATCTACAATCTCTTCTCTTTCACTCTCCAACACATCTATGCTGCGAGCGCCTGTTACCACAAGATACGCGACAGTGCCGATTAGAATCAGCCCGAAAAGTGCCCAACTGAGAGGCTCTTCCACCAGAACTTCATCTCCGACTTTCACGTTGACCGCCATGGTTCTCAGGATTAGAAGAACCGGCAAAAAGGCCAGAACAACCAGTGATCTTCTGCACATAGAACCACCGCTGGTGGCACTGGCTACCAGTCGGGCTACTCCCTCTTCCGGTCGAGTGAATATAACAGCCGAAGACAGAGCCAGAGTCAGGGCAGCAAAGCCCAGGGACATCTCGAAACAGCCCCCCATGGCACACAGTTTGGGCGACTGGGTCGCCGCACCAAACAAGATCAAAATAGGCACAGGCATGGACAGAAAAGCAGCCATCTGTAGTGGTGTAACACTCTTCTGGGATTTAAAATTGGCCAAAACAATCGCCCCTGCCAGAACCAGCAAGGTAATAGCCACTTCGGCAATCATCGGGGTGGGATACGTAATTCCGGAAGAATAAGGAGTCGGAGCAAAGAGCCTGATGTTATCGATTGCGTCGCCGGAAAAGGCTTCATAGATTGCGATACCGGCAGACAACGTGACAATAGAAGAGAGAACTCCATTAAAAATCATCAGACTCTTATGAGTCTGGGAGTTATCCCGGCGAAAAGTGAGAACCAGGGTAGCAATTGAAAGCAAAGCCAGATTGATGGCTGGAGCGGAATGAAGCTGTCCGGCAAAGGGCAATGCACCGCCGAACGAGGGAATAAGCCTGGTCAGATTTGCGTTAGCCGTGGCCCAGCCCAGAAGAACAAGGAGACTGAGAATCAATACTACAAGAGCAGTGATTCTACTGATAAGGACTAATCTGCCGGTTAATCGCTCGCTGACTTGCATAAACTCAGGTTTCAGCCTTTCTTCAACGCTTTATCGATAAATTTGCAATAGGTCTCAAGATTTTTCGCCCCGGTCAACTCTTTGATCAGTTTCCTGTCACGGGTGAAAACAGCCACGCACGGAACCCAGTCCCGCACTTCCACAAGAAATCCAGGAATGCCCAGCTGCTTTGCTTTCTCCATACTGCCATCAAAGTGTTCTTTGCTGACATTTACCATATGGACCACTACTTTATCGCCGTATTTCTCTTCCACCTTGCCCAAACGCGGCTTCACCTCTTTGCACCACTTCTTGCAAGAATTAGAGTAAGCCATGAGCACAAGCACTTTGTCAGCGTCCAACCGGGGCACATCCCCGGCCTGACAGGGTAAAACTCCCAGAAACAAAGCCAATGCTAAGAATACAGGAATCAGACTTTGCAACTCGCCACCTCTCAGTCGAAAGTTATAAAATTCCACCCTAACTATCTACCCGTTTTTCAAGAATAGCCATAACAACATCCATGGCTTCCTCCGCACTTGCTACAGGATAAATGAGGTCGGTGGAAAGCTCCTTAAAAAATCCCTCTGCCCTGGAGCCGCAGCCAAGCAGGACCACGGACTTTCCAGCTTTCAGAGCCAGGGCGACTTCGCTCGCAGTTCCGGCGCCCATGCCGCAGGCGACTATAACATCGGAAGCAAGCACATTAATGTTGTTGCGCGCGCTTCCCATTCCTGTGGGAATGGCGATATCCACATAGGATGAGAGATTACTTTTGTCCTGTCCGGGCAAAACACCGACGACCAATCCCCCGGCAAGTTTCGCGCCCTCACTGGCAGCATCCATCACTCCTGCGTCTCTCCCGCCGGTTAAAAGCACAAAGCCGGCTTCAGCTATCAATCCGCCCAGCCTCCCGGCCAATTCGAGAACATCCGAAGAACTTCCCGGTCCCATAACACCGATAATTGTCTTAGGCACTTTAAACCCCCGCCTGTATTTTTTAGGTCCTGATAATACTCCCAAAAGCATGTAAGATACAGGTAAAAGGAGGGCTTCATATGACCGGCACTACCAGCACTATAAAAGTAGAAAGTAGATCAATAAATTTGTCTACCAGAGGCAACACCGACGTGGTGGATATAACCGGCGAAGTGAAGAGCATTCTCGATTCATCTTCGGTCAAAAATGGTACTGCAACACTGTTTGTGGTGGGGTCTACCGCTGCCTTGAGCACCATTGAATACGAGCCCGGACTGGTGAAAGACATAGACATCGCCCTGGAGAAACTAGCTCCAAGGGATGGGCATTATGAGCACCACCTCACCTGGGGAGACGACAACGGCAACTCCCATATCCGTGCAACTTTGATGGGGCCAAGTCTCACTGTGCCAATCACCCGGGGTAAGATGCCCCTGGGAACCTGGCAACAGATAGTTCTTATCGACTTCGACACGCGACCCCGTTCCAGGGAGATAGTGGTCCAGCTGATGGGCAATTGAACTTCTTATTAGACTTTGCGGCACCACCGGCAGTGAAAGCGCGGAAATCACCACCTGTCGGCGACATATGGCCTACCGGAGTCACTTATACAATCTCTATTGGATCTCGCTCAATCTTTCCAGGGCAAGTTTCTGGCTCTTTTTGACAAAGTGATCGAAGAACAAAAGACAGTATCTCTCGAATCGATCATCGGTGAGCGGTTTACCCTCGACCCACCACAAAGCTCTACCGGAATCCCCAAAGCGACTGAATCTTGTGTCTCCATAGCTGGAGAAGAGCATCAAAGGTCCAACTTCCTCCTCCGCTTCGCTCTGGCGAATGGCATGTTCGGAAGGGATCAAATAAAATCCGATATTGTCGTCCTTGACCCGGATATTGGCGCTCAAGACCATCGAAGCGAAGCGGCAACGGTAAATTTGCACCACTTTCGATGCGTTGTAGGGCCATTGTCCCTCGAACTCTTCATGGCTGAAAGTGGGAGGCGTGTTGGTGATGGTAAAGCCGGACTTGGCCACCATTCGATTCAATTCGATGGCGTAGGGTTCGAGTAAACGATAAATTCGGTTCAACATCTCCACCGGACGATTGCCCTGCTCGATTGTGGCCGGTGCTGTGGCGCTGGTGCCGGAACGCTCCAGATCGTTTACGAAATCTTTGGAAGAGTCACTGAGATAATCCAGATATTCCTGACGAAATCCCCTGGTCCCGGTGGAGTGGTTCTTCAATATTAGACGTGCAAGGCTGGCTGTGGTCAAAATCGAAAGTCCGGCGTGAAATTTCTGGAATACTCTTCTCAATCTAGAATAAACCCGGAGCCTGGATTGAGGTACTTAATTTTTCTGAATAGATTAAAAAGACATATGCAATTTATATAACTAAACAAGCCCTAAAAAGTTTTTGGGTGACACCATATATGATTTCCACTATAATGACGAATGTCCTTGAATCCGAAGACTCTTCAGAGAATCACCCGGAGCAATTCAGGATCTCCCACGAATCACCTTTTATTAGTCGCTCGCAACGATGGATTTAGACCAAGCCCGAATTCTCGCCAGAGACTTGATGGACCTCTACGGTCTTAATAGCTGGTCGTTTAAATTCAACAGTAGCAAACGTCAGCTGGGTGTCTGCAAAGGCGGGATTAAACGCATAGAGCTGTCATCTTTCTATGTGCATCAAAATGCCGAAGCTCATATAAAAGACACGATCCTCCACGAAATCGCCCATGCTCTTGTGGGGGTGGAACACGGTCATAATGACGTCTGGAAGAAGATGTGTATGAGGCTCGGCTGCCTGCCCAAAGCTTGCGACGATACAGCCATATTACCGAAAGGAGCCTGGCAAGCCCGCTGTCCAGGTTGTCTCAATCTATTCACCCGGCACAGGAAACCAGCTCGTCTGACCGGACTCTACTGCAAAAGGTGCGGTCCCCTCAAAGGTCGTCTGCTTTTCCAGAACATCAAGAAAGCGACTTTCAAACCTGTGGCGCCGGCCAAAAACACCATTAAAACTCCAAAACAATTGACCCTTCCCCTGCCGGAATTCTTCTAAGCCAAGATTTTATATTAAATAGGCTCTATGAATTGAACTTTAATGACGCCGGTTGCGTTCTAGGGGATATGAACTCCGCACGGCATATAATATGGACCTATTTGTAGTTCCGGCAAAATCAATCAGAGCCAGCCTCCTTCTAGTCACTGTTATTTCAATGGCATCTCTAATATTGACTGGAAATACTCCGGCTTTCGGCCAGGGTCGGGGACAGTTTCGCTCCCGCGTCAATTTGAAAGCCGGGACAAGAGCCCCTGAATTTGATCTCATTACCCGGGATGGAAAGTATAAAGTGAGACTCTCTTCTTACCGGACCAAGAAACCGGTGGTTCTAATTTTCGGTAGTTACACGTGACCTCCATTTCGTCGCCAGGTCGGGCAGATAGAAAGTCTTTATCAGCAATACGGCAAGAAAGCCCAGTTTCTCATGATTTACATAAGAGAAGCCCACCCTGTGGACGGGCGAGTTTCAACCCAGAACAGATACAGCGGAATCTCCATTCGGGATCCAAGAAGCAAAGACGAAAGAGGCTACATAGCAGGAAAAGCATGTTCGATTCTCAGGCTCAGTATGCCTTGCCTGGTGGACGAGATGGATGACAGGGTCAACAATGCTTACGGAGCCTGGCCCGAAAGACTTTATGTAATAGACAAACTGGGCATAATTCAAGTGGCCGGAGGACCTGGTCCGTTCGGCTTTGCTCCTTCTCTTAAAGAAGCAGAGAACTGGCTGAGAAACAACTGCAACTGAAAACAAATGCCTCTACAAAAATGGCAAATCGCCTTTTATATCCTTTTGCTAGCGCTTATAGCAATATTCGCGGCAATGCCCTTCATGGAAAAGATGACAAAGAAAGAGCTTGAGCAGAAAAAAGCTATCTACAGGGTTTTAAATAAGAAGAAAGGAAATTATGAAGTTCCTCTGCCAAAGGACCTGACGATCGGATTCGTTAGAGAGAATGATTACTGGTATTCGAGTACCACCGCCAGCGATCAAGATGTGGCTCGATTGGCCGACTCCGAGAATGTGGACAAAATCAAAATAAGCCAGGCGGACATCACCGGAAAAACAATACAAAGATTGGCGGATGAACCGCTACAGTCATTGATGATAGTCAGTTGTGACTTAGAGCCTGAATTCTATGAACAGTTGCATCTTCTAAAAGATCTCAATTCGCTTCAACTGGAGAGGTACCTGGATGACGGCAAGGTGCTGCGTATCAAAGGACCGGCCAATCTCAAAGAATTGAATTTGTCCTTTTCAAGTATTACAGACAGAAGTATCGAGCATGTGGCAAAGACTTTTCCACACTTAGAAAAATTGGTTCTCAAAGGTTGTAGAAGATTGAGTCCCAAATCTTTAGATCTACTGGCCTCGATTCCAGGTCTGAAAGAGTTGGATATTACATATTGCTCTATCAAAAAATCAAAATCGCTGGGACAGCAGCTCCTCCGCCTGAAATCTTTGAAAGTTCTACACCTGGACGAGGGTGACATTACCAGTAATACCACTAAGCAGCTATCGCCCTGGAAGCTACAGCTTACAGAATTGGAACTTATAAATTGGAACTTCAGCGAAAAAAGAGCAAATGACCTGAAGACAATGATCAGAAAATCCAAAAATCTCAAAACTCTCTATCTCACGGACTGCAAACTCGAATCAGGAGTACAAGCCGCCGACTTAAATAAATTGAGACCGGAATTAAAATTGATTGTAAAAGACAGAGGTTCTGCTTCGAAAGGTAAAGGAAGCCTGCTTATCAAGACCATCCTAGACGTGGAAGGCAAAAGGAATCAGGAAGAGCAAAGACGCTAGAAGATATAAATATATAAAAAAGCTCTTCTATTCCTGTAG
>JAUIJG010000178.1 GCA_030431355.1 bacterium | reverse complement strand
CGATTGCTTAAGCTCGTTGCCGAAGCATCCAAAATTCAACTTCATGCTATGAAACTAACGTCGATTAAGTTCGATAAGACACCAAAACAAGGAGGAAAAATGGGTAAATTTGAAATTTTCATTGGAGCCGACGATCAGTACTACTTCAGGCTTAAGGCAGAGAACGGACTGACCATCGCGGCGTCCCAGGGCTATACGACTAAACAGTCGGCTCAAAATGGTATCGAGGCCATTCAAAGAGTAGCAGCTTCGGCCGAGGTGGAAGATTTGACGGAAGAGACAGTAAATGCCGGTTCCACGAACAGTTAAGATGGCTGCGATAAAGAATTTTAAGGAAGTCGGCGAAGGCATTTTTCGTGGCGCACAGCCACATGAGGAAGACTTCGCCTTCCTTAAGACCCTCGGCATAAAAACCATTATCTCCCTTCGCTGGAAGAGGAAATTCGTGGAGGAAGAGAGAAGATTATGTTCTGAGCATGGAATCGAGTTTGTCTCAATCCCGCTCAACTACACTAATCCGCCAAAATTGGGAGACATAAAGGAGTTTCTCAAGATTATCGACGACCAGGAGAAAAGACCAGTTTATGTTCACTGTATGCATGGCGTGGATAGAACAGGCATAATGATCGCTCTCTACAGAATTGTCAGGCAAGGGTGGGAAGTTGACCAGGCCTATCAAGAGATGGAAGCTTGCGGATTTCATAAATACCGGCTTCGTCCATTCAAATGGCAGCTATATAAGTATGCAAAGTATTTCGCCCGGAGCAAGGACGATTTTTTCAGCACCATAAATTCATGATCCACAGTTTATCGGATCAATTTGAAATAAAAACATCTAGAAGTTGAGGAAAAGGAATCATGCCAACTAGAGCAAAGCAAGTTGCTGTCATCTACTCGGAACACGCCGGACAGTTCGAGAGTTACCGCATAGAGCTGGACAACATAGTTTCGCGACTGTCGAATATCATGTTATCCAACGTGGTGCTATGCGAACTGGAGACCATAGAAGAGAAGTTAAATCTTGATGAGTTCCATTCGGTCTTCGTCATGGGCGGAGACGGCAGTGTCGGTCGTGTTCTGGGTGTGGTAGCTAAATACAATGCCGGCTCCAGCAGACGAGTTCCGGTCGGAATCATCCCTGGAGGAACAGGGAATATATTTGCCGAGTGCCTGGGACTGATGAAAAAAGATCGGGCCAACCTGATTGAATATGCCCTCAACGTAATCGAGGAGAAGTGCACGGCCACCGTCGACATCGGACAGGCCAACGGAACCCCATTTGTCATCGACGTGGGAATAGGACCGTTTGCCACAGCCATCACGAAACCAGGCTCCAATGACAAATATCACCAGGGAATGCTCTCGTACATCAAACCCTTATTCAGAGCCCTGAGAAAGCGTCCCTACAAATTTAAGATAACCGCAGACGGTGAATCTTTTGCAATTAAAGCTTCAGGAATTTTTGTATCCAATCCCCCGGAAATAGGCATTGGCCAGGAGAGTGACCTGTCCGGGATTCAGGATGGGTTCCTGGATCTATGTATTATGAATCCTGAAGAGGTGGATGATTACTTTAGAATCGCCAAAAAATATGGAGCCTGGTTTCTTGCTGGTGTCATGATCGATGACACCCCATACAAAGTGATGAAAGTGAAAGAGGTCACAATTGAAGCGCTGGAGCCTGCCGATGATGAGGCTCTCATGAGCAAAGTTATGGAAGTTGAGGAGATTCCCCTGGAAGAAAGAGTAATCGAAGGCTCCAGGCAATTGAAAGCGATGCTCGATGGAGACCCGTTCGAATTCACCCCCCTGAGCGCCTCAATTCTGCCTGGAGCAGTGGACGTATACGTCGCAAGAGAGATTCTGGAAAAGTCGTCCACCAGAAAAGCGGATCAAGCTCAGAGCCTGAACAGTTCGGTGAAGGTGGTGTAAGCTCCCTGTCCTTCACCGTTCTCATATAACCGAACCCGGCTCTCACAGGTCAGCTCATTGGCGCTGACAACAGAGTAGTGATCTTTAGAGACAGCCGTGAGAGTACCCCGACTCGCCTCGGAGATAAACTCGGAGCTTCGGGTGATTACAACCTCTCTTTCGTTTATTCCAACGATACTATGACTATTTAGTTGCCAACCAGGCTGCTCAGTCATCATGCCGGTGAGGCCGGTCTCTTGATGGAAAAATCGAACATTGGCCTGGACAACGTCTCCTTCCAGGACATCCTCCATATTGGAGTCGGTCACCAGGGTGGTGCCTGCCCAACGTCCCAGAAAAACCAGGGGCAAAGTGTCCTTATAAGTAGGCGTTGTATCCTCAACCGGTGTGGTTTGCCCCTGGACAGGGGCTGATGAGATGCCGGAAAAGTTCCGGATCAGATGAAATTTATTGTTCAAATAGATAACAAAAAATATCGCCATAATCACCAGGCCTGCCAGGCCTATCATCATGAGTATATTTCCTTCCCTTATCTCTTCACGAGCGCGGTAAGAAGATGGATTGAGCCTATTTCGAAATAAATAATGCAGCATAAAATTCAAAAAAGTAAGTGGCACCCTGGGCGATGCCACTTTGCAAAAAATGAGAACGGAGTTCTAGATACCCAGCTCCGGGGATAGATGGTCCATGTGGCAGATGACGTTTGCACTTTTCTCTTCTTCTGCAATCATCATCTCCATCCTCTTCAGTGTATTCCACGCCCTAGCGCGAACATAGGGATTGATATCATCCGATGCCATTCTAAGAAGAATAGCCATCGGCGCACCATAGTTCTCGGCCACGGCAAATCTTACATCGGGGCTCCTGTCAAAGGATAGATTCACAAGAGTGACGTATCCTGCCAGGGGATTGAGAGCGACTTCCCGACGCACATCCTTAGATTTATCTCGGGCTAAGCGAGCCAGAGTAGCCTCTCGGCAAGACGGATTGGCCGCCACTCGGCGTCTCACACCTGGCTTTCCATCCCTGGCCATGCGACCCAGTTTTTCCGGGTCTGTGTGCAAGGAACCAGCCTGCAAGGCACTTTCAGTTCTAAATACCAATTTGTTCCTCACCTCCTAAAAATCTCGGTCAAATTATGCGCTCTGGGTATCCACCAGATCTTTGTTCCCATATTGGTAGAAGTCAGCAATGTCGGCTAGCGAAATAACACCTTTCAAACAGCCCTTTCTATCTACCACCGGAATATTGGTGACACCACTGTTGCTCATGAGTGCCAGCACCATATCCACAGGAGCGTTCGGTCCGCAAGTGACCAATTCGTCCGTCAAAATATCTTTGACCTGGGTGTAGATCGGATGCCTTCCTTCACTGAGAACCCTGTCCAGCAGGTCGCGGTCGGAGAGCGCTCCAACCACTTTTCTCGTCCTGGTGTCTTCTACGATGGGAATGTATGCTTCGTCGGTGAATCTCATGATTTTTGCAAGCTTATCGACTCTAGCATTCACAGAGCAACACATAACTTCAGTATTCATCAACTCTCCACAAAGTTTCATAACATCCCTCGAATTCATTAAACTAACTAGAACATTTACAGTGAACGTTAATTCTTGGATTTGAATCATCCGCTCCGCTGTAATTAATGTTTAGCATGAACCGAGAAAGGTGATGCGCGAGTCGAATTTAAAATATCTGCGGACATAAAAGTTGCCTGCCACAATCGTGAACAGGCAACTGGAAATCATATAATTAGGCGATTATCGCTTCAAGACCTCTATCTCTAGCTCTATCCTTGAGCTTTCTCATCGCTTTGCAGGAAGCTTTACCGACCTGGTCTCTGGTGAGACCCAGTTCTTTGCTTACTTCACTGAGGGAGCGCTCTTCACCACCGCCAAATCCGAATCTCATTCGAATCACCTGTCTTTCTCTCTTCGAGAGACCGGTGAGCAGGTCTTCAACCTGGGCTCTTACGAAGTCCGAGTCGGCAGCCTCTTCCGGAGCCTCACTCTCTTCGTCAGCGGTGAGGTCAATAAGGGAGCACTCTTCGCCTTCTGTGTTGGAAACAGGCTGATCGAGCGACACGGAAGATTGGGTGTAACGCAAAGCTTTAACGACTTTTTCTACTTTAACACCGAGTTCAAGAGCAATCTCTTCTTCTTTGGGCTTGCGACCTAGGCTCAAGGAAAGCTCGGCTCTCACCCTTCTAAGCTTAGTCATGAACTCGTTCAAGTGAACAGGCAGACGAACGGTGCGTGATTTGTTAGACAAGGATCTTGTCATCGCTTCTCTAACCCACCAGGCGGCATAAGTAGAGAATCTAATACCTTTATCCAGGTCAAATTTGTTGATAGCGTTCAACAAACCGATGACCCCTTCCTGCACCAGGTCCACCATTGGAAGACCTCTTTTTCTATAACGTCTGGCCAGGGAAGCGATCATTTTAAGGTTTGCGAATACAAGATAGTTTCTGGCGTTCTGGTCGCCCTCCTGGGCGTCCTTAACAACTTTCTTCTCTTCCCCGGCGCTCAAAGATTTAACATCCCTGGCACATTGCAAAAGTGCTCTAACATTAGTGGTGCCGCCGGGAGTATTGAAGACTCTGGAGACTTCAGAAAGGTCGAGAACATCCAGTTCATTTTCAGCGTCGTCGCTGTCGACCTCGGTAGCTTCGTCTTCCAGATCGATCGAACTAGAATCCAACAACTCGGAAGACTCTATATTGCTCGATAACATTGTCATAAATACCTCCAAAAAAAATTGCACAGAATAGACCAGGAACACCTGGTGCTCATAGAATCAAAAATCAAAATTCTTGCCGGGTCATTCACTTGACCCACTGTATTCAATATACTACACAGCAAGACTTCTGTCAATACTTTTGTAGATTTCAATCTACATTTGCTTAATAGCCGCCCCTGGGACACTCCGGCACTTATAAAAATGCAGCACTAGATTTCGGACTCCCTGCCAATAGAAAAGCGCTCATTGCCGAATAAGGAATTCAATACAATTAGCGCTTTTCTGTACTCATTAAACTACAGCCTTCAATTAGCGGACTCTACTTTCTCCCTGGCTCGTTTAAGGTGCAGGCTATTGTCGAACTGCACAACTTGATAGGGGTAAGGAATGTCGATACCTCTTTCATCCAGGGCATTCTTAATCGCCTTGATGGCATTGTGCTGAACTTCTAAGTAAGATGATTCCTTTTGATTTATCCAGAACATCACATCGAAATCGATGGACGAAGAGCCGAGTCCGGTCAAATAAACGGTGGGAACAGGATCCTCCAGCACGCCTTCCACGGAGGTCACTGCGTTCAATATTGTTGATTGGGCCTCTTCTATGGATTCTCCATAACCGACGCCGACAGGAACGGAGATTCTTCTATTTTCATAGGCACTATAAACTTTGACGTCGTTGTCGAATACATCACCGTTCGGGATAATCACCTGCTTGCCGTCAAAAGTCTTTATATAGGTAGAACGAACATTGATCATAGTCACTGTTCCGAGGTGACCATTGGATTCAATCACATCGCCTACCACGAAAGGTTTGTTCCATAATATAAGGATTCCAGCTACAAAATTTTCTAAAATATCTTTGAAAGCAAAACCGATAGCTACGGAAGAAAGTCCAAGACCGGCTATCAATGAGCCCGGATCGAAGGATGGAATTACCACAACCGCGGCCACGAGTAATCCAAGGATGCGCACACCGATGCCTGTGAGGCTTGCCAGAATAGAGCTGAGAGTTATATCCAGTCCGGATCCCTCAGTCAGTCGCTTCACCACACTTTGCATGGTGTTAGCCAGAAAGTTGAAAACCAGCACCACAAACAGCCCTGCCACTATCAGGGGCAGATGTTTGATGAAGCTGACTCCTATATTAGTGACGGTATCAAGTACCAGATTTAGTGCTTCCACTACAAGCCTCCTTAGACTTTTTCAGATTGCGGTTCTTATCTATAGACTTGCTTCTAAACAGCAAGTACAAGGGCTGTCACCAGAAGCATCGCATAGGCAGAGCCTGCGATAAAATCTGCGATGCCCGGACTGTAGGGGTCGATGCTGGTGCTTCTATTAATTACATGATTGTCCATTAACTGATCTCCTTCAAAGGTGCTTGTTGCTCAACGCAACTGTAGATAATTTAGCACACTTCGTAGACTATAGTCAACAATCAATTCAAAATCCCAGCCCCTAAAAATATACCGGCAGGTTTCCCTGCCGGTGGTATCAAGTATTCCAGGATGCCATCAAAGATCCACCCGGTAAATTGCACAGTTCGTTATAGAGATTAACGCGGTCAGCCTTAATGACGATAATTCTTCAGATCTTCTGCCTCGGCAATAAGTTCAAGAACTGAGGTGTTGAATGCGCTTGCGATTCTGCTCAATACCTCCAATCCGAAGGTTTCTTGACCAGTTTCCAGTGCTCGAATTCTTCGAGGCGATAAACTAGCTTGCCTGGCGAGATCTTCTTCCGACCACTGTACCTCTCTTCGCTTCATTGCTATCAGTTCGGATAGCGAATCCATCGATTCCTCCTCTAGGGACGGTAATCCAATTTTTAGAGAATGCCAGGTCCAAGACAAACCTGACCAGTAGTATATTTTATATCACACACAGCCACAGAATTCAAGTGCACAGAGTCGAACCCACCCCCACAAAGCCATACCCTGAGACTTTATGAGGCACAAGCCAAACCGCCACAGAAAGAGTGCTCGGCGCCACAGTAGACTATTTTCTACTTTTGTTAAGTTTTGGGGCATCAACATGCCGGGGCGATGCTATATAAAGGTTGTGAAAAGAAGGAGGTAAGCGACCAGATGAGAAAACTAGAAGATCGCGCTGCTTATGAAAGCCACGATTCAACAGGCGAAAGCACACTAAGTCTCAAGAACTTCGCTTTACTGCTCCTAATCGTGATGGCTATTTCTTTTGCTTATACAAGTATTCAGTCATTTAGCACCATTGATAGGGCCGTAGAGTACGAGAGACTGACGGACTGAAGAGGAAATACACATGGATAAATATTTTGAAAATACAGGGCACCACGAACACTTTGATGATGTTCTCGCCCGACCGGCCAATCAGATAATCTTACCGATACTTGCAATTTCGATTTTCAGCACCATGTTTCTATGGTCTAACCTGACAGCCAATACCGGGTCAGATGATGGAAGTTATCATAGAAGCAAGGTGATGGAGACAGAAGTGATCGTGCCCACAAGCGAAAAAATTGAAGGGATAGTCGGTCCTGATTCGGAAAAAGAGATTCTTGTAAAACCTGCGATGGCAGGATTACCTGTCTAACAGATAGAATTTGAAAGAACGGCTTTGAAACCGTTCTTTTTTTATGCACCTTTGGCATCAACAGGAAACTGAACATAGAATGTGGTGCCTTCTCCCATTTTAGAATCAAACCAGATTCGACCGCGGTGAAGTTCAACCACTTTCTTGCAAATGGCCAGACCGATTCCAGTGCCGGGATAGCGATTGGGCTCCAGGCGAGAGAACATGTCAAAAATCTTCTCCCCGTGCTCTTTATCCTCATCGATCCCAATTCCATTATCTTTGATCGCAACTATGAAACCTGCGCTCGTCTCACTGGAGCTTACTTCAATAACAGGAGTTTCACTGCTGAATTTCAATGCGTTGGAGATAAGGTTTTGAAACAAGAGCATTACCGTTGATCTATTAACATCAACTATCGGAAGATCTTTGATTTTTACTTCCGCCTTCTTCTCAGAAACAGATTGTTTGATATCATCAAGTACTTTTTTGAGCAAATCATTGAGGTTTGTAGGTTCGATGGAAAATTCCTTCTTGCCAAGAGAGCTGTAGGCAAGAACATCCTGGATACGCTCGGTTGCTCTCAATCCCGCCTGGGTCATAAACGAAAGCATGGCACCAACATCTGAATCTGGTGGCAGATCGAGTTCATCTGCCACCAGATGCGCATAGGTGGTCATGGTTCTAATTGGCTCTTTCAGGTCATGGGCTGCCATCCAGGCAAACTTTTCCAGTTCGGCATTCGTCTTGGCAAGTTGATGAGCCTGACTCAATAGAGCTTCTTCCGCTTTCTTCCGCCTGGTAATATCCCTGGCCACGGAAAACCCGGCCAAGACTTTTCCATCCTTGTTCTTAAGAGGGCTGACCACAAGGGAAACATGAACAAACTCACCGGATTTAGTGACCCTTATTGTCTCGTAAGTTTCAATTATTTTCTCCCTGGATAGAGCGTCTAAAATTTCCGATACCTCTTCCTTTCTATCTTCAGGAAGCAAAATAGAGATATCCTTACCGAGAACCTCATCAACTTCATATCCATAAAGTTTCACCGCCCCATCATTCCAACTCTCTATCTCTCCGGAAAGAGAGAATGAAGTAATCGCATCAACGGAAAGCTCTACAATTGCGGACAGATCGTAATCGGATCGTTTAAGAGAAGAATCGGTGATGATGGAATGAGAATGCTCTGTTGAGCCAGGCTCAATAGTCTTGTAGGAACCGGAGAGTGATACCTGACGGTCTATTTCTTTCGGCTCCGTATAACTTTCTATCAGGCTGTCCACCACGGACTCATTCTTCTCCGGTCTTAAGACGGAGAACCAGAGGTTTCCCGTTTTCCTATCAGGTGATAGCGAAACGAGATATTGAAGACTTTTTCTTTTACCGACTTTCAGCCTGGCATTAATCTCCACAGGAAAGTTTGAACTCGTCGCCAGCCCCAGAGAGATAAGCTCTTTCAGCTTCTTCTGATCTCTTCTTACGAACGCATCAGTCCAAACCTTTACACCGCTTGAAAGTTCGGACTTCTCAATCCCGGTCATATCAACAAAACACTGGTTGCAGTTTCTCAACTGCTTCGCATCAGCGCCCCATAGTACAGGCAATGGAAGTAGATCTAAGATCTTTTCCAGGTTATCGGCTTCGGAATATTCAGAAGACGGCATGCTCTAAATGCTCACTTCATTTCGGAAATCACAACTCGTATATATAAGGTACAAAAAATCCATAAAAAAAGGAAGCGGTGAATTCTTTATTCTACATTTTGTTCTAAATTGAACACTTCGGTTGACAAACATGCATCCTATAGTCTACACTCGTAAAAGTTGAGTTGAGTTGACTAACCATTTAAATTCCTCATGTAGAGGATTTGAAATTTTTGTCGCGCCCGGCGCGGCTGGTTCATGCTTGCTTAAACACAAGAACACAGGAGGAAATTTATATGAGTACGAAGGCGATTAGATTTAAAGTCGCAGCATCACTGGCAGTGGCTGCCGGTTTTGCACTGACCGCACCCTTAGCGGCTCTGGCCCAGAACACCATTGTGGAGGAGACAAAGACTCTGACTCTTTGCGATGACCTGTTTGCCATCGATGCCAACGCTGACAAGAAAACAGCTAAAGAAAGACATAGAATTATTCAGGCGAATCTGGACAACGCCCTTTTGATGGCTGACGACCTGAGAGCAGAAGCGGTCAAAGTACGACGGGTAAATGATATCCCCGTGGTGGAACTTGACGGCTTTCATATCGTAACCGCCGACGCCAACAGCGCCAAAAGAAACAGAATGACCAGAGAGGCTCTGGCGAAAAAATGGGCTGACAAACTCAGATTCTGCCTGGCCAAAAAGAAAGTGGTTAAAAACTACATTGCCCGTCTTCAGGGTGTACAAAAGAAAAAACAGGTTGCCATAAAGGAAGATAAAACCGTGGCCGTTGTCAAACCTGAAACTAAAATGCCAATTCATATGATCACTAAGTTTGAATACGACGGCACCACCATAGGTGATCCAGTGACTGCGCTCCTGAGCAAGGACTTCCCGCTGCCACCCAAGTTCAATACTTATATTCCAAAAGGTTCACTTGTTCACGGTCGAGTCGTGGATAGCGAAAAGCACACTTATAACGGCTATCCCAAGAAAAACTCGGTCACCATCGACTTTCATTCCATAGAACTTCCCAACGGTCAGGATATTCCTATTCAAGCCCACGTGGTTGGTGGAGAGAATGAATTCATCGCGGCCAGACCCTCAAAACAGAAAGACGTGGACACCACCCTCGATGCCGGCAAGAAACCGAGCGGAACGGAAGAGGGAGTAATTACCGGTGCATGGCTGGGGGCAAGCTTGAACAAATCAGAGGCAGCTCGTCTTCCCCGATTAGTGATGGACAAAGGCTCCGTATTCAATATTAAGCCGACTGAACAGTTGCAGATAGAGACCACTGCCACCACGGCTATCTCCATCGCATCCCCTAAATTGGCCAACGCCAGCCAATAACATCGAGAACAATTAATCAGGA